>JASHVM010000256.1:0-8130 GCA_030044595.1 Streptosporangiaceae bacterium | reverse complement strand
CGCGCGGGCGCCGCGGTCCATTCGAGCGCCAGCGGCAGCGTCGTTTCGGCCGGGCTCGGGCCGCCGCCCGGCATCGGGCCTTCCATCGGCGGCAGCGGATCAGCGGCGGCAGGCCGGCCCGGCTCCCGGCGGTCCGGCTCTCCGGGACCTGGCTCCGCCGGGTCCCGGTCTTGCGGGCCCCGCTTAGGCGTCGTCGGCCCAGCGTCGTGCATCGGCCAGGTCATCCGGTGCCTCCGTCGGGTGTCGCGCGCCAGCGGTACCTGTCATGACGCTACCCGGTTGGGCCGCATCTTCGGCGACGTCCGGGTCGGCGCGCAGCCACCGCCGGACACCGCGGTACGCAGAGGTAAGGACGAGGACGCCGATCGCGGCGCCGATCAGGAACAAGATCGCGCGACCGTACCTGGTCGACTGGACGGTGAGCGACGTGGTGGCGAACGGCAGCGGGGTCCCGTTCGCGCTGGTCAGGCTGAGCCGGATGATCGTCGATCCCTGCGGTGCCGAGCTGACCGACAGCCGCACCGTCACCGCGTACTGCGGCTGGACCACGACCAGTTTCTGGATGCGGCCTACGGTCAGCTGAGATGTCCGGCCAGCAGAGTTGACCACGGCGGCGCTCAGCCTGACCGCGATGGCCTGATGCAGCTTGTTCTGGATCGATATGGGTACCGCCCCGGATGCGCCGCCCATCGACACCTGGACCGCGGCGATGATCTTGACCTGCTTTTCCTCGCTCTTCAGGTAGGCGGACAGGGTGTCCGCCAGGGCCGCGCCTTGCGCGCTCCCGCTGCCGCGCCAGGCGGATGATTCGGTCGCGGCCAGCGCCTCGTCGAGCGACTGCAGGTAGGAGCGGCTGGGCTGGTCGAGCATGGCCTGGTACACGCCGAGCCTGGCGCCGAGCGCGGACACCTGGCTCAGGTAGCTGCCGCTGAGCTCATCGGGGCTCTTGCTGCTGGCCGGCGGCGCCTGACGGCGGATCCCGCGGTAGCTGTCCGGGGACTGGGCCAGGCTGTTCAGCGAGGTCGGCGCCAGCCACGGCGCGCGGACGGTCTCGCTCAGCAGCTCGCTGGCCAGCGCCGCCGACGGGCTCCAGTCGGCCGGGGGTGCCACCACGATCGAGCGGTCCGAGTTGGGCGCCTCGGCGGCGATCATCGCGGTTTCGGCCAGGAACCGCTGGCTGACGGCGAACTCCGTGCTCGCGGGCAGGACGCCGGAGCTGGTGTCGCCCGCCTGGAGCACTCCGGTCAGGATGTGATCGGCGAGCAACACGTTCATGGTCGTGCCGGCCGCCGTCCGGATCGTCGTGACCGCGTCGTCGGGCACGAAAACCGAGCTGTTCGCGGGCGGCATCTCGTTGCTGTCCAGCACCACCGTGCTGACGTTCTCGGCGGTGGCGAGGGCGGCGAGCACGCTGAGGTCGGCCGTCCCCCCCGCAGGCACCGCGATCGACGATCCGAACGAGGAGCCCAGGACCTGGTCGGCGACTGCTTTGCCGGTGGTATACGCGCTGGCGAGACTGGTGTTGAGCCCGCCGTGGACCAGCGCCGCGACGTCGACATCGGCGTACGGCGTGAGGACCGTCGGCTGGCTTGACGTGATCGTCCGGAGTGCGGCAAGCCAGCTCTTGGCCGCCTTGCTGGGCGGTTCTGAGATCGGGCCGGTGCAACTGGATCCGGAATCCACCTGGTAGGGGCCGGTCATCGTGGCGACGTCGCCGATCAGCGCCGGGTCGATGACCCAGGTCAGGTCGGCGCCGGGGTACGCCTGCCCGGCCGTGAGCAGGATCGACAGGCGGCCTGACCGGCCCAGGCTGGCCGCCAGGTCGTTGTTCGTCAGCGCGGCGCACACCTGGTGGTGCGGCTGGTCGATCAGCGGCCAGACCCACCCGATATCCAGCGGCCGCAGCAGGCCAGCCGCCTGCTGGCTGCCCGGCCAGAACGGCAGCAGCGTAGGGTCGGAGGCCAGCACGTCGCCCGCCTGGTCCTGCAGCTGGACCGTAAGCGGATAGACGCCGAACCCGGAGAAGCCCGCGCTGTTGACGGTGAATGAAGCGCGCCACCCGGCGGTCGCGCCGGGGCGCAGGCTGGCCGCGACGACGAACGGCGCACCGACCTCCTCGAAGGCGATGCCCTGGCTCTGGCCGAGATAGGCGTCCATTTGATCGCGGGCGGAAAATGCCGCCGGCGAGGTGTACAGCTGGACCTCAAGGCCGGATCTGGTCTGGTCGGTGCCGTTGCTGACCGTCCCCGCGACACTGACCGTGCCGCCGGGCCGGGCGAATTGCGGACTCATCGAGTCGATGGCGACCGACACCGTGCCGGCCTGCGCTCCGCTCGCCCGGGCCGGGTGCACCGGACTGGCCTGCGCCGGAGCGGCCAGCGCGAGCGTCGCGGCGACGATCGCGGCCGGCACGGCGAAGGCGGCGGCCAGGGACAGGGTCCGCCGCGTGAAGTTCGCCGGTCGCAAGCCGTGCACACATGGAATGGTATTGCCGTTCGCGCGGAACCTGTGCTTCTCGATACCCTCGATGGCCGTGTCCCTGAGTAACGAACAGCGGCAGGCGGCCGCCGCGCTGCTGCGCGAGCGCGTCCCCGAGGTCAGCCAGATCGGCCGCCTGTTCGCGCGCCACGGCTACGAGCTGGCCCTGGTCGGCGGCTCGGTCAGGGACGTATTCCGCGGCCAGCGGCCCAGCGATCTCGACCTGACCACGGACGCTACCCCGGAGCAGGTTCTAGCGCTGGTCAGCCGCTGGGCCGACAACGTGTGGACGACCGGGATCGCCTTCGGCACCGTCGGCGTGCACCAGGGCGGCTCGGTCTTCGAGATCACCACCTACCGCAGCGAGCAGTACCGGTCCGCCTCCCGCAGGCCGGACGTGCGGTACGGCCGGTCGCTTGAAGAAGACCTCAGCCGCCGGGACTTCACCGTCAACGCGATGGCAGCCAGGCTGCCCGGCTACGATCTGGTCGATCCGTTCGGCGGCCTCCAGGCGCTCAGCGAACGGGTGCTGCGGACTCCGGGACGCCCGGAGGACTCGTTCAGCGATGACCCGCTGCGCATCCTGCGCGCAGCCAGGTTCGCGGCGCAGCTCGGGTTCACGGTCGCCGCCGACGTACGCGCGGCCATGACCGAGCAGGCGGACCGGCTGGAGATAGTGTCGGCCGAACGTATTTCCAGCGAGCTCACCAAGCTCATGCTCGCGCCGGATCCCGCGCGGGGTATCGACCTGCTGGTCCAGACCGGCGTGGCCGACTACGTGCTGCCCGAGGTGGCCCGGCTGCGGATGGAGGCCGACGAGCATCACCGTCACAAGGACGTCTACCAGCACAGCCTCATCGTGCTGCGGCAGGCCGTCGAGCTCGAGCCGCTGTACGGGCTGGCCGGCGACCTGACCGTCCGGCTGGCCGCGCTGCTGCACGACATCGGCAAGCCGGACACGCGGGACCTGCTGCCGGACGGGCGTGTCACGTTCCACCACCACGAGGTCGTCGGCGCGAGGCTGGCCGGCCGCAGGCTGACCGCGCTGCGGTTCCCGAAGGACGTGGTGCAGGACGTGGCCCGGCTGGTGGAGCTGCACTTGCGGTTCCACGGCTACGGCGAAGGCGAGTGGACCGATTCGGCCGTCCGCCGGTACGTCCGCGATGCCGGGCCGCTGCTCACCCGGCTGCACGTGCTGACGAGAGCCGATTGCACCACCCGCAACCAGGCCAAGGCCGAGCGGCTCGCCCGCGCGTACGACGGGCTCGAGCAGCGCATCGCCGAGCTCGGCGAGCGGGAGGAGCTGGCCAGGATCAGGCCGGAGCTCGACGGCAACGAGATCATGCGCATCCTCGGCATACCGCAGGGCCCGGTCGTGGGGAAGGCGTACAACTTCATGCTCGAGCTGCGCATCGCCGAAGGCGAGCTCGGTCAGGAGCGGGCCGCTCAGGAACTGCTGCGCTGGGCGGCGGGCGAGGGGATCACCCCGCCGGAGCCGGAGCCGGGCGAGGGCCGGCCTACGCGCTGAGACAGCCAGTACGCGCCGGCCAGGATCGCGTACCCGGCCGCCACCAGGCCGATGATGGCCGGGGAGTGGCCGTCGGACGGCATGAAGGCCGCGCTCAGCGCGGCCCCGGCGACGTACGCGACGTTGTACGTCATGTCGTAGAAGGCGAACACCCGGCCCCGGTAGGCGTCATCGACCTCTTCCTGCAGGATCGTGGTCGCGCAGATCGCCACTCCCTGCCGGCCGAGGTACAGCAAGAACCCGATGGCCAGGAAGGCGATCTGGTTGAAGGTCTCGCCGAGCGCGACGGTCACCACCGCGCTTCCGGCCAGCAGCAGCGTGATCCAGGCCGGCTTGGTCAGCCGCGCCGTGACCGGCGGGGTCACCAGCGCGGCACAGGCGTAACCGATCCCGGACGCGATGACCAGCCCGCCCAGGTGCCCCTCGGCTGCCCCCACGCTCGACCGGTAGAAGTAGTCCCGGTACAGCAGGATCGTCATCAGGAACAGCGGCCCGAACAGGAAGCTGTAGCCGCCGGTCACGCCGAGCGCCGTCGCCGGGCCGCGCCGCCCGACGACGTACCGTGCTCCCGCGACCAGCCCGGACACGACCAGGGCAAGCTCGCTCAGCAGGCGCGTCGGCGGCGGCTGCCCCGGCTCGCGGGTCGGCCCGAGCAGGTCACGCCGCATGGTGGCCGCCACCAGGCTGGCCGCCACGTAGCAGCCGCCCCCGGCCAGCAGGGTGATCGCCGCGCCGCGCTCGGTGTTGCCCGTGGCCACGTTCAGCCCCAGGGCGACGACGCCGCCGATGGTCGCCATGATGCCGCCGGCGGTCGGCGACACCGAGTTCGCCATCACGAGCTTGTCCTCCGCGACCACGTGCGGCAGCGCCGCCGACAGCGAGGACAGGAAGAACCTGTTCACGCCGAGCACGAGCAGGACGCCCGCGTAGAGCGGCGCCCCGTGGCTGTTCGCCGCCATCAGCGCCGCCGTGAGCACGACGAAGACCGACCGGACCAGGGCCGACCAGACCAGGATCTGGCGCCTGGACCAGCGGTCGATGAACACTCCGGCGAACGGCCCGATCAGCGAGTACGGCAGGTAAAGGGCCGCGAACGCGGCCGCGCCGGCCGCCGGGCTCGGAAACGTCGATGCGTTGAAGAAGACGTACGTGCCGACCCCGGCGGTGATGATGCCGTCACCGGTCTGCGAGACCAGCCGGGTGGCGAACAGCCGCCGGAAGTTCCGCTCGGCCAGCACGGTGCGCAGGTCGCCGATGAACGTCGACCGGCGCTGGGGACGTCCGGCCGCGGTGCCTGGTTCTTCCTGCTGGCCGTCCACGCGTCCAGCTTAGATGTCGCCGCTTAGCGGGCGACCTCGCCGACGATGAATTTTTCCACCAGGTCACGGCAGACATCGTCGCCGTACTGCTCGGGTGGTGACTTCATGAAGTACGAGCTCGCCGAAGTCACCGGCCCGGCGATGCCCCGGTCAAGGGCGATCTTCGCGGCACGCACCGCATCGATGATCACCCCCGCCGAGTTGGGCGAGTCCCACACCTCGAGCTTGTACTCCAGGTTCAGCGGCACGTCGCCGAACGCGCGCCCCTCCAGCCGGACGTAGGCCATCTTGCGGTCATCCAGCCACGGCACGTAGTCCGACGGGCCGATGTGCACGGCGGCGCGCTCCATCTCGTGCGGGACCTGGGAGGTTACCGCGCGCGTCTTGGAGACCTTCTTCGACTGGAGCCTGCTGCGCTCCAGCATGTTCATGAAGTCCATGTTGCCGCCGAAGTTGAGCTGGTAGGTGCGGAGCAGCTCCACTCCGCGGTCCTCGAACAGCTTGGCCAGCACGCGGTGCGTGATAGTGGCGCCGACCTGGGACTTGATGTCGTCGCCGATGATCGGCAGGCCCGCCTCGGTGAACTTCGCGGCCCACTCCGGGTCGGAGGCGATGAACACGGGCAGCGCGTTCACGAACGCGACGCGCGCGTCGATCGCGCACTGGGCGTAATACCGGTCCGCCTGCTCAGAGCCGACGGGTAGGTACGAGACGAGGACGTCAGCGCCGGCCTCACGCAGCACCTGGACGACATCGGCGGGCGGCTCGTCAGACTCGGTGATGATCTCCCGGTAGTACTCACCCAGGCCGTCGAGGGTGACGCCGCGCTGGACGATCACTCCGGTCGGCGGCACTTCGGCGATCGTGATGGTGTTGTTCTCACTCGCCCTGATGGCCTCGGCCAGATCGCAGCCAACCTTCTTCGCGTCCACGTCGAACGCGGCGACGACCTCTACGTCACTGATGTGGTACGGGCCGAACCGCACGTGCATGAGGCCGGGCACCCGGGAGCCGTCGTCGGCGTCCTTGTAGTACTCCAGTCCCTGTACGAGGGAACTCGCGCAGTTACCCACCCCCACGATGGCGATGCGCACCTTGCCCATCAAGATGACTCCTTCTCGGAAATATTGTCTTGCCCGCCGGCCTGCCGCTCCGATGCGATCAGCTCGTTCAGCCAGCGGACTTCCCGTTCGACCGACTCCAGGCCGTGCCGGTGCAGCTCCAGGGTGTAGCTGTCCACGCGCTCCCTGGTGCGGGTAAAAGCCGCCCGGATGGACTCCAGGCGCTCCTCGAGCCGGCTGCGGCGGCCCTCGAGGATCCGGAGCCGTACATCGGCTCTCGTCTGCCCGAAAAAGGCGAAATGAACGCCGAACCCATCGTCTTCCCACGCTGCCGGGCCCCCCTCGCCGAGGAGTTCCTGCAGTCTTTCCTTGCCGTCCGCGGTCAGCCGGTACACCCTCAGCGACCGGCCGACCCGCCCCCGCCCGGTCCCGTTGGCGCGCGCCGAGCCCCTCGCCCGCTCGCCCTCGTCGTGCTCCTCTGCGATCAGCCCCGCGGCCAGCAGCTCGTGCAGGCACGGATAGAGCGACCCGTAGGAGAGCGCGCGGAATAGGCCGAGTACGTTCGTAAGCTGCTTGCGCAGCTCATAACCGTGCATCGGCGTCCTGTGCAGCAGCCCGAGCACAGCGAGCTCGAGTACGCCGGACCGGTTCCGCCCCAACGCTGCCCCCAAGAGGTCGCCTTATCCCTAGCATGTGTATCCCGGCGATGCGTCGAGACGATACTTCCAGTTGTTAGATCGTCTCGATGTATCGCATCGATACATGTGCATGATATGCGGTCTCCCGCGCCGCCGCAAGGTGGTGAACATGATCACGGCCGGGCTCGGCTCATGCCCGGTTCCGACGTACGCTGGCGAGCATGACGTCAAGGCGATCCGTCGTGGACTACGGGCTTGCCCGCCGGGCAACGCTTGCGTCCGTCTACTCCGGGCACACGACCGTGGCCGACGTCTGCGACGCTCATCCGTACCTGCTGCGGGCCGCGAAGTTCCACGGGGAGCCGACCGACCACCGCTGCCCCATCTGCAGGAAAGCCAGGCTGACGCACGTTACCTACGTCTACGGGGACGAGCTCGGCCAGTACGAAGGACGGGTGAAGCAGTCACGCGAACTCGCGGAGATGGCCGCCGAATACGGCGAATTCCGCGTTTACGTGGTCGAGGTCTGTCAAAGTTGTGGGTGGAACCACCTCGCTTCCTCCTATGTCCTCGGTACTGGCGAGCCCGTCGTACGTCGGAGGCGGCGTGCGCGAACCAGCCAGTGAACTGCGGATCCAGCGGGTAACGTGTGAGTTCGGCGGGTCGCCGGGATGGCCGTACCCGCCTTCCGGACAGGCCGCCCCCCGCTGACCGCGGCCTCCGAGCCACCAGCGAGGACGCGTGAGCAGCAAAGCTGATGACTTTGACGTTCAGCAGCGCGACATGCGCAATAGCCGTCCCGGGAGCGACGGAGCTGATGGACGTCACCCCGACGGGGACTACGCCCCCCCGCAAAGTCACGGGGTGCTGGGAAGCACGATCGACTACGACCTGGGCTACGACGCCAACGGCTGGGACACCCAGGGCTTCCGCCGCCCGGAGGCGGGCTACCTCGGCGGCAAGGCCAGCGCCGAGGCCGCAGGCGATCTGGACGGCAGCGGCGTCGGGGCTGCTCCCCGCCGGGGGAACGGGCACGCCGGCAGCCACGCGCGGGCGAACGGCCCGCGCGCTGCCGAGCCGCTGAGCCAGCAGCCGGGCGCGTACGG
>JASHVM010000022.1:0-2922 GCA_030044595.1 Streptosporangiaceae bacterium | reverse complement strand
CCCGGCGTCCGGTGGGACGCGCCCGGCCTCTGGCGGCACGCGCCCGGCCTCTGGCGGGACGCGCCCGGCCTCTGGCGGGACGCGGACTGGAGCCGATGGCAAGCGCCCGGCCTCGGCCGCGCCGAAGGCCCAGGCGGCCTCTGGATCGGGCAGCGCGAGTACCGGATCGGGCGTCCCGCGAACGGGCTCCGCGGCGGGCGACAAGGCCGCCGCCAACGGGCAGAACGGCGCGGAGAAACGGGGACTGCTGCGGCTGGGCAGGCAGAAGCCCGAGCCCGAGCCCGAGCCGGAAGTCCCGGTTACCAAGGTAGTGCGGCAGCAGCCGGTACGGCAGGCGAGAAGCAAGCGGTCGGGCAAGCGGTGATCGTGGCCGCATGCCGGCCACGGTGGGAGGTCAACTCGTGAGCCAGCAGAACGTGCAGGTCACGGACGCGGAGGACGCAGAGGTCGCGGACGCGCCCGACGGCGCCGACGGCGCGCCGCGGCTCAGCGATCTCGAGCTCGAGGGCGATATCGCCGCGGACTACGTGGAGGGCCTGCTCGACATCGCCGACCTGGACGGCGACATCGACATGGATGTCGAGGGTGACCGGGCGGTCGTGTCCGTGGTGGGGGCGACCCTGCAAGAGCTGGTCGGTGACGACGGCGAGGTCCTCGAGGCGCTGCAGGAGCTGACCCGGCTGGCCGTACACCGGCAGACCGGCACGCGCGCGAGGCTGATGCTCGACATCGGGGGCTACCGGGCGCGCCGGCGCGCGGAACTGGCTGAATACGGGCGCAGCGTGGCTGAGGAGGTCGCCCGGACGGGCGAGCCGAAGGAGCTGGCCGCGATGTCGCCGTTCGAGCGGAAGATCGTTCACGACGCGGTGGCCGCGGTCGGCCAGCGCAGTGAATCCGAGGGCGAGGAACCTAACCGGCGGGTGGTGGTGTTTCCCGCGCCGTGACGCCCCGGCAGCCGTTGACCGGGAACGTATCCGCCCGCGCCGAGGTGAGCGCGGACATGGCCGCATGCTCGCCGCCAGCGAACGTAGCCATGGTGTTCGGGCCGGCGCTGCCGACCGCCAAGGCATTCGCGCGCATCCTGGCCACGCGGGGGGTGGAGCAAGGGTTGATCGGCCCTCGCGAGGCGCCGAAGCTGTGGGACCGGCACCTGCTGAACTGCGCGGTGGTGGCCGAGCTCATCGATAACCGGCCCGGATCGCTCGTGGATATCGGCTCGGGTGCGGGGCTGCCCGGCCTGGTCCTGGCCATGGTGCGGCCGGACCTCGCTGTCACCCTGCTCGAGCCCATGGAGCGGCGCTGCCGGTTCCTGGAGCGGTGCGTGGCCGAGCTGGGGCTCGCGAACGTGACCGTCCTCCGCGGCCGCGCGGAGGACGCCACCGTGCGGGCCGATACCGTGACGGCGCGCGCGGTGGCCCCCCTGCCCCGCCTCGCCGAGCTCGCCATGGGCGTGGTACGGCCGGGAGGAATGGTGCTGGCGATCAAGGGGCGCACCGCTGCCGACGAACTGAAGAGCGCCGAGCCGGTACTGCACCGACTTGGTGCGCGCAGCGCCCAAGTTGTGCGGGCCGGGCACGGTAAGGTCGTTCCAGCGACTACCGTCGTGCGATTCTTCGCTACGTGAGGGCAGGGGCATAGGTGGGGCTCAGCTACAACCGGCACGCGGCGGCGGGGCTGGGCTGGCCGGCCGCGCCGCCGACGGACCTGTCGGCGAGCAGCGTCGCGGCGGCCGAGATCGCGCGGATCGGGGGGTTGGGCTGGCCCGGCGCCGATCAGGACTCGAGCCCGGACCGAGGATCGAGAGGCGTTCAGGTGAACGGTGAAGGGTCCGGAATCGGGACGGCCGACAGCGCCGGGGACGGCGGGCCGCGCCCGGATCCGCCGGTCGTCGTCCCCGAGGTGCCGCGCGATCAGGCGGACACGCCGATAGCACGAGCGGCGGAGGCCGCGGTCGTCGTGCGGGGCCTGGCCGACCGCCAGCCGTGGCCGCGCCCGGCCCGCTGTCGAATCATGGCGATCGCGAACCAGAAGGGCGGGGTCGGCAAGACCACCACCGCGGTCAACCTCGCCGCCAGCCTGGCCCAGCACGGCTCCCGTGTCCTGGTGATAGACCTTGATCCGCAGGGGAACGCGTCGACCGCTCTCGACGTGGAGCATCACTCGGGCGCGTCCTCCGTCTACGACGTGCTCGTCGAGGACCGGCCGCTGGCCGACGTGGTCCGCCCGACCGCTGAGATGCCGGGCCTGTTCTGCGCGCCGGCCACGATAGACCTGGCGGGAGCGGAAATCGAGCTGGTCCCCATGGTGGCCCGGGAGCTGCGGCTCGCCAAGGCGCTGCGGGCGTACGACACCTCGCACCTTGACTACGTGTTCGTGGACTGCCCGCCGTCTCTCGGCCTGTTGACGGTCAACGCCCTGGTCGCGTCCGAAGAGGTCTTGCTTCCCATCCAGTGCGAGTACTACGCGCTCGAGGGCGTCCAGCAACTGCTCAACACCGCCGAGCTGGTGCGGGTCAACTTCAACCCGGGACTGCACGTCTCCGCCGTCCTGCTGACGATGTACGACGGCCGGACCAGGCTCGCGGCCGATGTGGCCGAGGATGTGCGTGCCCACTTCGGCGCGTCGGTCCTGCGCGCCGTCATTCCGAGAAGCGTCCGGGTCTCGGAAGCGCCGAGCAGGGGGCAATCGGTGATCACCTATGACCCGGGATCGAGCGGCGCGGTCGCCTACACCGGCGCGGCGAAGGAATTGGCCATGCAGTCGGCCGAGGCCCGGCAGCACGGTTAGGTCGGGGAGGGGCAGTGGCACAGCGCAGGCGCGGTCTAGGCCGGGGGCTCGGGGCCCTGATCCCGGACTCCCCGCTGCTGGCCGACGGCGCCGCCGCGCGCGGCGCGTCCGCCCCCGAGGCCGCCGGGCGGGTGC
>JASHVM010000255.1:0-5567 GCA_030044595.1 Streptosporangiaceae bacterium | reverse complement strand
TCGCGGCGGCCGGCGCTCCGGGCGCGGGGCCGGCCGTGGTCCCGGTCCCCCGGCGGTCCGCGATCCCGGCCTGATCCTGGCCGTACATGCGGGCTTCCTGCACGCCCTTGGCGACCCGCCAGCCCAGCACGGCCACGGCGAGCAGCCACGCGGCGATCGTGCCGATATACGGCTGGTTCGGCCATATCCGAAGCGCGATGACGCCGACCGGCACGGACCACAGCAGGACCCAGGCCACGGTGCGGCACGGCACGAACCAGCGGGCCAGCGGCCTGGCGTGCGCGGCGAAGGCTACGACGACGGGCAGCAGCAGGAGAGAGTACAACCAGGCCCGGTCTCCGCTGGCAAAGGCGGAGAACACCGCTACGCCCCAGACCGCGACCGACGCGGAGGCGCCCACGGTCCGCCGTCCCTGGATGACCGAGAAGACCGCGAAGACCAGGGCGGCGAGGACGATCAGGCCCAACGTCACCGGGAAGAACAGCACGGCGACGGCGACCACGACCACCTTCAGCCACGTCGGCGCCCGGCGGAGTGCCCCCAGGATCCGGGCAGGCCAGCTCGGCTTGTCTCGCGCGGCAGGCTGGGTCCTGTCGTTTGGCAGCATCTCGCTTCCCGGTGGCCAGACAGTCGTATGTCCTGTATAGCGCATCACCGATGATCGTGACAGCATTCACGTCGATACTGTCGGTGAAAAAATGGTCCGGGTCGGCCGTAGTCCGATCCGCTGGGTCTGCCGCCTGTCTGGCGTCCAGACGGCCAAGCGAGGGGAGCATTAATGCACAGGATCGAGGCTGAGCTGCTCATTCCCGGGCGCGGCGATCCCGTCCGCGGCGGGGTGATCCTGATGGACGGATCCCGGATCAGCTACGCCGGCCCGGCCGCGACAGCACCGCAGACACCAGGCGTCCCGGTCTCGCGGGTCACCACGGTCATGCCCGGGATGTGGGACTGCCACGGGCACTTCCTCGGCACCAGGACCCTTAACCTGGGGCAGCTTCCGTTGGAGCCCGAGCCGCTGCGCGCTGTCCGTTCCGCGCGGGATCTGCGCGCCGCGCTCGACGCGGGCATCACCTCGGTGCGCGAAGTCGGCGGCCTCGGCGTCCACCTGGCCCGGGTCGTGGCTGAAGGCATCCTGGACGGTCCGGCCGTCTACGCCGCGGGCGCCCTCCTCAGCACCACCGGCGGCCACGGCGACCTGCATTCCTTCCCGCTGGACTGGGCCCAGGACTGGGCCAGGCAGACGGGCATGATGCGCCTGGCCGACGGGCCCGACGACTGCGCTAAAGCCGTTCGAGAGCAGCTCAGACGCAACGCCAAGGTGATCAAGGTATGCGCGTCCGGGGGCGTGCTCTCCGAGCTCGACGACCCGATCCACCAGCAGTTCACCGTGGCGGAGCTGCGCGCCATCGTGGAGGTCGCCGCGCTCGCCGACCGGGTGGTCGCGGCGCACTGCCACGGCAAGCCGGGGATCATGGCGGCCCTGCGGGCCGGCGTGCGCACCATCGAGCACGGCACCTACCTCGACGACGAATGCTGTGACGCGATGCGCGAATCCGGCACGATCCTGGTCCCGACCAGGACGATCGTCGAGGACATGCTGGCGAACAAGGGCGCGGTGCCTGACTACGCGCTCGCCAAGCTCGAGGCGATCGCGGACACCCACGCGCAGGCGGTGACGCGCGCCTACGAGCACGGGGTCACCATCGCCATGGGCACCGACATCGGCTTGACCGGCTCCGACCTGCCGAACTCATGGGGCCAGAACGGGTCAGAGCCCGGCTACCTGGTGAAGCTGGGCATGTCTGCGCTCGAGGCGATAGAGGCAGCCACCGCGTCCGGTCCCCTCACCCTGGGACCGCAGGCGCCGCGCAGCGGCCGGCTGGCCGAGGGCTACGACGCCGACGTAATCACCCTGGATGCCGATCCGCTCGCCGACATCAGCGTGCTCGCCGACCCGGGCCGCGTCACGGCGGTCTGGACGGGCGGCCGGCTGGTGAAGGGCGCGGCGGCGTAACCGGCCTTGACGTTTTACACGCTCAGCGTGAGGTCGATCTCGTCGCGGAGCGGGATGCTGTAGTCGCCCACCCGGGGGATCTCGGGCTTTTCCCGCCGCGCCGCGTCGACCGCGCCGGGCCGCAGTTCAGCCAGGCGGAAGCCGCGGCGCTGGTAGAAGCGGAGCGCGTCGATGTTGTCGTTGGTCGTGGTGAGCCGGATCTGGCGGCAGCCGGAATGCCGCGCCTGGCCGACCGCGGCCTCGATGAGCAGGGTTCCGATCCCGACCCGGCGGTCGAGGGCGTTGAGCGTGACGATCTCCAGCGTGTCCCCGCGAAGCTGGTAGGTGAGCAATCCGGTCACCCGGCGCGACCGTTCGGCGATGAAGCCGCCCAGCTCGGCGGGCCGGAAGCTGGTGCCGTGGACCGCGACGACCTCCGATCCCCAGAGCTTGGCGACGAGCCACGCGAGCATCGGGCGATCGCCCTCTCCGACGGGCCTGATCGCGATGTCGGGCTCGGTCATCCCGCCATTATGCAGCCCGGCCCGCCAGGAGGCCGCCGACGCGTCCTGACGGGCGACGGGCTCCGGCGCGCTTCGCGGAGCGTGCATCGCGGAGCGTGCATCGTGCGGCGTGCATGGCGGAGCGTGCTTGGTGCGGCGGCGGGCGCCGAGCGAACAGGTCCGCGCGCAGTATCGTGGTCCTGCGGCGCGGGCCGGCGGTCAGCGCCGCGAACAGAGGATCGGTGACGGCAGGCGGTGATCCGTGAGCGGGCTCAAGATCGAGGTGGACGCCGCGGAGGTGGGCCTGGACCCGGAGCGGCTGCAGCGTCTGGACACGTTCTTCGCCCGTTACGTCGAAGACGGCCGGCTGCCGGGCTGGCTGCTCACCGTGAGCAGGCACGGCCGCCTGGCGCACGTAGCCCGCTGCGGGTCCCGTGACCTGGAGGCCGGCCTGCCGGTGACGGACGACACCGTGTGGCGGATCTACTCGATGACCAAGCCGATCACCTCGGTCGCCGCGATGGTCCTCTACGAGGAGGGCAAGCTCGCCCTCACCGATCCGGTGAGCGCCTTCATCCCGTCCTTCGCCGACGTCCGCGTCTACGCCGGCGGCTCCGACCTGCGGCAGGTAACGGTCCCGGCCGTCGAGCCGGTGCGGATCTGGCACCTGCTCACGCACACCGCCGGGCTCACCTACGGCTTTCACCGAGTGCACCCGGTCGACGCCCTGTACCGGGCCGCCGGCTTTGAATGGTCCGCGCCGCGTGGTACGGACCTGGCGCAGGCCTGCGATATCTGGGCCGCCCTCCCGCTGTTGTTCCAGCCGGGGACCGAGTGGAACTACTCGGTGGCCACCGACGTGCTCGGCCGGGTCATCGAGGTGGCCTCCGGACAGCGCCTCGATGAGTTCCTGGCCGCCAGGATCCTGGGGCCGCTCGGGATGACCCAGACCGCCTTCTGGGCCGACGCCGAGGCCGCCCGGCGGCTGGCTGCGCTCTACGCACCCGGACCAGACGGAAAGGCAACCAGGGCCGATTCCCTGGGTAAGGGAGCCCTGACCCGGCCGGTAATCCTCCTCGGCGGAGGCGGCCTGGTCTGCACGGCGGCTGACTACCACCGCTTCACCCAGATGCTGCTGCACCGGCCCGACAGCCCGGCAGGCGAACTTGACGGCACCCGGCTGCTGAGCCCGCGCACGGTCGGCTACATGACCCGCAACCACCTTCCCCGCGGCCAGGACCTGGAGACATTCGGCCGCCCGCTGTACGCCGAGTCCCCGTTCCGGGGCATCGGTTTCGGCCTCGGCTTCGCCGTCGTCATCGACCCGGTGCCGGGCAAGGTGATCTGTTCCGCGGGCGAGATCTCGTGGGGCGGAGTCGCGAGCACCGCGTTCTGGATCGACCAGGAAGCTGACCTGACGGTCTCGTTCTTCACCCAGCTGCTGCCGTCCAGCACCCACCCGATCCGCGCGCAGCTGCGTCAGCTGGTCTACCAGGCTCTGGTCCGCTGATCCTGGTTCAACGCGCCGGCTCGCCGGCCATCAGGTGGGGGAAACCCCAGGAACCGAATGGGGGCTAGCCGCATTCCGCCTGCCTGCCCCGGGTCCGTACCGTTTTCGCAAGGGCTTGAGGAACCTTCGGAGGGCGTGGTGGCCGCAGATAGCGAGGCTGAGATCGCCGCCTCGGCGGCCGCCTTGCACGATCTTGGCCCCGGCTATGACCAGGCGCTGGCCGAGGGCCTGGTGGAACGCATCGGCGCTGAGATCGACCAGCGGATCACCGCCGAGATCGACAACCGGGTCACGGCGGAAGTGGACAGCCGCATCGTGACCCAGCTGGAACGCTACGCAGGCTGCAGGCACCAGCGCCGCCGGGCCAGGCGCATGATCCGGGCCGAGCAGCGCGCGATCCGGGCCGAGCGGGCCGACCGCTCGGGCCGGCAGGCCATCATGCTGGCCCTCGGGTCCATGCTGCTCGGCCTGCCGGTGACCGCGATCGTGCTCAAGGGGTCCCCGGGCGTGGCCGCCATCCTGCTCATGGCCCTGATCTGGGTCATCATCGGCGCCATCAATGTGGCGTACGCCATGCGCAAGCATCAACAGCAGTAGCGGCGCTGCGTGCTGGCCCGGACTGGCGCAGCGGCCTAGGTAGCTGGCTCCGGGTCGGAGATGTCCGCCACCCGCGCGTCGAGGGCCTGCAGGATCTCGTCGGCGTCAACCGCAAGGGCAAGACCGGGCTCGCCTGCCCCGAGGGTGATCTCGCGTCCGCGCACGCGCTCATCCGCGATCACCGGCCAGGGCCTGACCGACCCGAGCGGCGTGATCGTGCCGCGTTCGTATCCGGTCGCCTGCCTGGCCACCTCGGCCTCGGGCATGGACAGGCGGCTGACGCCCAGCAGTCCGCGCAGCTTCGGCCAGGAGATGATGCGGTCACCGGGCACGAGCACGAACAGAAAGTCATCCTCGCCGCGGCGCACCACGAGCGTCTTGACCACATCGGCGGGCGCCACGCCGCGGGCCCGTGCCGCCTCGGCCAGGCTGGTTACCGGGCCGTGCCGGATCACGCGGTGGGTAAGGCCGGCGGCCCCGGCGGCGGCCAGCGCGGGAGTGGACACAGCTCAGTATCGCGTACCGGCACCCCAGCGGGTTCACTCGCGGAGTGCCCCTATGGGTTCAAGATCAACGGGAGGGACAGGGCATCGACTGCACCCGCGGATCGCCCGCGTTCCCGATGCCCTGGCAGGCGGCGAGTTACGGGCCTGGCCCACCTCGACGACGGGCTATAGCAGCGCTAGGCGGCGCGGCTCGGGATGATGACGTATTTCGAGCCGGTCGCCCGCCGGCCGTAGCCAGCGATCGCTTCGAGGGAGAGCGCGCCCGGGAGTGATACCTGCGCTGTGTAGCTGCTGGCGAACGTAGTCGTGAGCCCGGCAGCCACCTGGTCACGCAGCTGCGCAACGCGCGCCGGGCCGACCCTTTGCAGAAACGGCGTCAGCAGCCACCCGCCGATGCCCCAGGCCATGCCGTAGCTGCGGGTCAGCTCGGTCGGGCCGCGGTCCAGCGATCCGTA
>JASHVM010000254.1:0-3335 GCA_030044595.1 Streptosporangiaceae bacterium | reverse complement strand
CGCGAGGATGTACCGGCCGCGCTCGCCGAGCCCGAGGGTCTCGGCGGTCGCGAGGGCGTCTTCCGGCGTGCTGTACAGCTTTTCGTTCATCTCGCCGACGATCCCGTCTTCCTCGCCGCCGACGACGCCGATCTCCATCTCCATGATCGCGTGCGCGGCCGCGCACTGCGTCAGCAATTCGGAGGCGATCTGCAGGTTCTCCGCCAGCGGCACCGCCGAGCCGTCCCACATGTGCGACTGGAACAGCGGCTGTTCGCCCCGATCCACCCGTTCCCGCGAGATCGCGACCAGCGGGCGCATGTAGGCGTCCAGCTTGTCCTTCGGGCAGTGGTCGGTGTGCAGGGCGACGTGGATGGGGTACTTGTCGGCCACCACGTGCGCAAACTCGGCCAGCGCGGCCGCGCCGGTCACCATGTCCTTGACCGCCGCGCCGGACAGGTACTCGGCCCCGCCGGTGGATACCTGCACGATCCCGTCGCTGCCCGCGTCGGCGAACCCGCGCAGCGCGGCGTTGAGCGTCTGGCTGGAGCTCACGTTGATGGAGGGGAACGCGTAACCACGCTGCTTGGCGGTGTCGAGCATCTGCGCGTAGATCTCCGGGGTGGCGATAGGCATGGCGGATGACTCCCTTGAGCTTGGACCTGATCCAACTCTAGACAACCAGGCCTCGGTGGCCTCCAGGGACCTTTGGCCTGAACTCCGCGGGACATGAAGCGCGCGTGAAGGTGCACCGCGCGGTGCCGGGCATGGGGTACAACAGAAAGCCTATGGAGAGCTTTCTCACGTCGGCGGGCTACGCCGCGCTGATCTTGTTCGGCATCCTCGAAGCGGCGTGCATCCCGATCTCGTCCGAGATCACCTTCGGCTTCGCCGGAGTGCTCGCCTACCAGGGCCATCTGAGCTTCGCCCTGGTGATCATCATCGGCACCGCGGCCGAAATGGTCGGCTCGTACATCTCCTACGCCGTGGGCTGGATCGGCGGCCGGCCGCTCGTGCACAAGCTCGGCCGCTACGTCCTGGTGACGCAGGCCGACGTGGACCGGGCCGAGCGCTTCCTGGAGGGCCGCGGCGCCTGGGCCATCCCGGTCGGGCGCATGCTGCCCTTCGTCAGGGCCTTCACCTCGATCGTGGCCGGGCTGGTGCGGGTCCCCCCGGTCCGCTTCGGCGTGCTCAGCCTGATCGGCACCGTCATCTACGTCACGGTCATGACGAGCATCGGATACGGCCTCGGCAGCGCCTGGAGGAGCATCAGCCACGGCCTGGCCGTGGCCGGGTACGTGATCTTCGCCGCCCTGGTCGTCGCGATCGTCGGCTTCGTCGCGTACCGCCTGCGCGAGTTCCGGCGCGAATCCGCGCGGGCCCGCGCGCAGCAAGCGGGCCCGGCGGCGCCTCCGGAACCCCGCCCGCCCGGCAAGCACAGGTCAGATGCCGAGGTCTGACAGGTCATAGGCAGCGCGGAACGGCAGCCCCCGCCGGGTCACGTGCTCCCTGGCGCCCCGGTTCACCAGCACGGCCACGCCGACCACCTCGGCTCCGGCTTCCTGCAGCGCGTCGACCGCGGTGAGCGGGGAAGCGCCGGTGGTGGAGGTGTCCTCGACGGCGAGGACGCGCCGGCCGGCCACGTCGGGTCCTTCGATCCGGCGCTGCATGCCGTGGTCCTTCTCCTTTTTCCGCACCACGAACGCGTCGATGGGCGTTCCGCGGCGGGCCGCCGCGTGCATCATCGCCGTGGCGACGGGATCGGCTCCCATGGTGAGCCCGCCGGCCGCCTCGTACCGCAGGTCCCAGGTGAGGTCGAGCATGACCCGCCCGGCCAGCGGCGCCAGCCGCCCGTCCAGCAGTATCCGGCGCAGGTCGACGTACCAGTCGGCCCGCTGGCCGGAGGAGAGGACGAAGTCGCCGCGGACGACGGCCTTCGCCTTGATCGCCGCGAGCAGTTCCGTGCGATCGTCGCTCACGGCAGTGATCCTTCCAGACGGGGTTACCGGCTGCCTGCGCCCCCTCCAGGCAGCGGGAATGCGTGGAAAGCCATCCCGGAGCAGGTTACTTCACTACTCTTAGAGCGGTCAGGTCCAGATTGGTGCCTGATCAGCGGCTGCTGCGCCGAGGGAAGGACGGTGGGGCCGTGGATCGCTGCGCGCTGTTCGTTGACGCAAGCTACGTGCTCACGGATGGTGCCATGGCCGTGCACGGGACCCGCCGCGGCGAATCGGTATCCTGGGACTACGAAGGGCTCTTGCGGCTCCTGGCCTGCCTGGCCAGGGAGCGGACGGGGCTGCCGCTGCTGCGCTGCTACTGGTACGAGGCGACGGTCGACGGCCGGCGCACGGCCGAGCAGGACGCACTGGCCGACGTGCCGGGGATCAAGCTCCGCGTCGCGAAGATCCGCCCGGGCCGGCGAGAGGGCGTGGAAACCGAGATTCACCGCGACCTGGCCACGCTGGCGCGCAACAACGCGATCAGTGACGCGCTGGTGATCAGCGCGGAGGAGGACCTGGCCCAGGTCATCGCCGACGTTCAGGACCTCGGCATGCGGGTCACCCTGGTGCACATAGCCGTGGACGGCAACTGGACGATCTCCCGCGGTCTGCGCCAGGAGTCCGACGACATCATCGAGATCGGCGGCGAGCAGCTCCGGCCCTACGTCGAGCTGATCGCGGGAGCCGAGCCCGTCCGCGCGGACGAGCAGGACGACGCGGACCGGGCGCCGGGCCGGACGCTGGCCAACGGCCACTCGGCGGGGGCCGGCGCGGGGTCTTACCCGCGGCTTCCGGCCAACCACGCGCCGCCCTCCATCTACACCGTCCCGGTAGTGGCGGAATACCAGCGGCCGTCCCAGCAGCTGCCGCGCCCGGGCGCGCACGCGCGGTCCCGCGATGACCGGTCCCGCGAGGACCGGGCGGCGCAGGCGGCCAACGGCGAGGTGCAGTCGCCGGCCCGGCAGGATATCTACGCCGGGCCGGTATCGGCGCCGCGGACCCGACCCGAGCGGCCGGAGCCGGACGTGGTCCCGGGGATGTCCGGGCTGTCCGGCGGGTCCGGTCCGGAGGCCGCGCAGGCCGCCCCCGGGCAGCTGAGGCGGCTGCCGTCGCGGCCGTCTAGCCCCGGGCCGGTCGGATCAGCAGCACCGACGGGACCCGTGGGGACTTCCGGGGCGACGTCGGCGCCGGGCCAGCACGCCGCGCCGGGCCCGGGGTCGGGCCGAAGCGCTCCGTACAGCGGCCCGCAGCCGGTCATGACGTCGACGCCGGGATCCGGGTATCCGGCCGCGGGTACCGCGGCCGGGGTTTCGCTGGCGGAGGCCGTGCAGGCTGCGCACGAGGAAGGGCAGGAGT
>JASHVM010000253.1:0-16766 GCA_030044595.1 Streptosporangiaceae bacterium | reverse complement strand
TCCAGGTTCGGCGCGGCCAGGCCGTCCGCGGTGACCCCCGGGCCCGCCTGCCCGTCCAGGGCGTCCCGGGTCTCCATCACCACCTCATCCCCGGGCCGGCACCGGACCACCGGCGGTATGTCCGGGTGCCACCGGTTATGGCCGCCCGCCGGCTCCTCCAGCAGCGTCTTGGTCCTGTCGATCCTGATCTCGTGACTGGTCATGCCGCCTCCCTGCGGACCGGGCCCGGCGAGATAACGGTACGCCGGACTCGGGAAATCGGCAGGACGGGGCTTGGTGCCGCTCGGCCCTGGTTTAGGCCAGCAGCAGCAGATTGCACCAGTCTGACGTGCCGAGACACGATTAGTTAACGGGAACTAGATTCCCCGGAATTTATCGTGTTATGCTCTGAGGTGGGTCCACGGAACTGACCTGCTGGATGCTGCCCCGTGCCCGGCGATACTCCGGGGCTGCACGTGTCTCAGTTCGACGCTGGCCGCTACCAGCGGCCCTGGTTCGCGCCGGGCAGCCGGCACCACATCGACCTGCGCGGAAGGAAATACCAGTGAAGATCGCTATCCTCGGCAGCGGGAAAGTCGCGCACGCTCTCGGTGCCGGGTGGAAGAAGGGCGGCCACGACGTCGTTTTCGGCGCGCGAGACGCCTCGGCCACGGACCCAGACTTCGAAGTCACCAGCCTGCAGGATGCGCTGGCGGCCGGCGATGTCATCGTGAACGCCATCACCGGCGCCGTCGCCCTTGAGGCGATCACCGCACTAGACACTGCCGCGATGGCCGGCAAGACGCTGCTGGACACCACCAACGCTGTCACCCAGGCGGGGGATCTGCTCTACCCGAACTCCAGTCTGGCCGAGCACCTCCAGGCGGCCCTTCCCGCCGTGCACGTGGTGAAATCGCTCAACACGGCCGCCATCGAGGTGCAGGCAGATCCTTCCCTGGTCGGGCCGGCGACGGTGTTCGTCTCCGGCGACGACGAGACTGCCAAAACCGAGGTCAAGGGCCTGCTCCACGATCTCGGCTGGGAGGATGACGGGATCATTGACCTGGGCGGCATTAAGACCGCCCGTGGGCCGGAGAACTACATCGTGCTGTTCTTCGAGACCATCGGGGTCCTGAAGACTCCGTTCTTCAACATTCATATCACCCGCTGAGATTGCAGTTCGGCAACGCGAATGCGCCCGTGCCAAGCTGCCAAAGCGGACCAGGCTGTGGCGCGCTGAGACAGAGGGAGGCGCAATGGCCGACTTGATTAGTGCTGCCGACCTCGGCATCGACACCACCACTGACCAGGGCCTGTTCGACTGGCTGCTGGCCAGCCTGCTTTTTGGGCGGCCCGTGCCGCAGGAGGCTGCCGCCAGCGCATTCCGGAAGTTCAAGGAAGACGGCTGGGACAGCCCGGACCACTTCACGGCGGACGACCGCCACCCGCTCTGGCATGAGCTATGGGAAGGCGACTATCACCGCATGAGCTCTGTGATGAGCGAGGAGCTGCGCGACGTGATGCGCGCGCTCATCTCGGACTACGATGGTTCGGTCGCCCGGCTGGTGCGTACCTCGAGCACGCGAGACGAGGCGAGTCAGCGGCTACAGCGCTTCAGGGGGGTCGGCCCCAAGACCGCCGAGATCTTCATGCGCGAGGTCCCGGACCAGCTCATCGGCAGCGGCTGAGCAGTCAGTAGCGGCTGAGGCTGCGGGCCTCGACGGCCACGTGCCCAGCCACGTCTCTTCGGTGACGGGCGCCTTCGCCCGCGCGGGCGATGTCCTCCGGCCGGGGAAGTGTCGCCAACAAGGACAGGGGCGGCTTCGGGATCTGCCGGACGAGCAAGCCCGCGCTGAACCAGTTGATGCGCGGCTTCGCCGCGCGACGCCGGCGACCGGTGCGCGCTGCTGCTCATGGTGACGCCCCGGCCCCCCGAAGACCTGGACGTGAAAGGACGTCAAGATGAAGATCATCGCGATCGAAGAACACTGGAACAGCGCTGGGATCCGTGACGCTCTCGACCGCCTGCCGGACGGGGCGCGCGACGAAAGCGTCGCCTTCAACACCATGGGCGATAACCAGGCCCGGCTCGAGGACACCGGCCAGGGCCGGGTGGAGGCGATGGACGCCGCCGGCATCGACGTCTCGATCTTGTCGGTTGTCACCCCCGCCACCCAGGCCCTCCCGGCCCGGGAGGCCGTCGCGCTGGCCCGGGACGCCAACGACGAGGCCACCAGCGCCGTCCGCGCGCATCCGGCGCGCTTGCGCGCGTTCGCGACCCTGCCGACCAGCGACCCGCTGGCCGCCGCCGCGGAACTCGAACGCTGCGCCACCCAACTGGGCCACGTCGGCGCCATGGTCCACGGGCGGACCGGCACCCGCCCGCTGGACGACCCCGCCTACGACGACCTGTTCGCCACCGCGGCCCGCTGGCATCAGCCCATTTTCATCCACCCGCAGATCCCGTCGGACCAGCTGCGCGATGCTGCCTACCGGGGCCTGGATCCGCTGGTCGACCTCGGCCTGGCGACCTTCGGCTGGGGCTGGCACATGGACGCGGGCCTGTCCGCGCTGCGGCTGATCCTGCGGGGCACCTTCGACCGCCATCCCGACCTTCAGCTCGTGCTCGGCCACTGGGGCGAGATGCTGCTGTTCTGGATGGACCGCGCCGACAGCCTCTCCGGCATCGCCGGGCACCTTGAACGCCGGGTATCGGACTACATCACGACCAACATCTACGTCACCAGCAGCGGAATGCTCCAGGAGCGCTTGCTGCGCCACGCCCTCGACTTCACCGGCGCCGAGCGGGTGCTGTTCTCCACCGACTACCCCTTCCACCGGCCCGACGCGACAGCGATCGGGCAGTTCTTCGACGCCATCCCCCACCCCGCGGACCGCGCCAAGATCGCCTCCGGCAACGCCGAAGCCCTCTTCCGCCTGGCCTGACCGCACCCACCGCTCATGTGGTCAGGCGCTACCGTTCGCAGTGACTCTGGCGCCGCACCGCATACGGGCAGAGGACTGTGCGCGAGCCGAAAGCGCGCTGCGCGCTCCGGCAAGACGTGATCGGCCCCGCTTCCTAGCCTCGTCAGAGCCATTAGGACGGCTGCGGTCGAAGGGAATCTCCCATGCCGGATATCTCACCGGGGGGTGCCGTCAAGGTTGCGGTGACGGTCGACGACTTCGTGCTCTGGGACGGCGTGCCGATGCCGGATGGCGTCACGCCGTTGGGCCTTACCAAGTCGATCGCGGCCACGCTCACCGATCACGGCCTCGCTGGTGTGTACGGGTTCTCTCACACCCATCGTCTCGATTCGGAGCCCGGCCTGATGGCCGTGTGGGAGGCCTGGGTCGAGGCCGGGCACCACCTGGGCAACCACACGCACCTGCACGCTCCGCTGCGGTGGATGTCGGCGGACCAGTACTGCGCGGACATCGACAAGGCTGAGGGACTCATCGGCCGCCTCGTCGCGATGGCTCCCGAGCGCTACTTCCGGTACGCGATGGACATGGCCGGCGAGACCGAGACCAAGCGTGGGCAGGTGGAGGACCATCTTCGGGCGTCCGGTTACCGGAACGCGCCGATCACCGCGTGGTTCGGCGACTTCGCGTGGATCATCCCCTACTACCGGGCGGTGGTGTCCAAGGACGAGGACGCCAAGCGGATGCTGCGGGAGACCTACGTCTCTTCTGCGGTCGGGCAGCTGGCCGCACATGCGCAGCTGGCCCGGCGGCTGTTCGGTCAGGACATCCCCCTGATCTGGCTGATCCACGGCACGACCATCGCGACCGATACCCTCGGCTCGATCCTGGACGCGTTCGTTGAAAATGGCGTCGAGTTCGTCCCGCTGCGAGACGCGATGGCCCATCCAGCGCATTTCGGGATGCCGCCGTGCAACTCCGAGTTTCTGCGCAACCATCTTCAGCGGTACGCGATCGCCGCGGGCATCCCGGAGCCGCACCTGGACCCGGAGCTGTTCGGCCGGGTCATCGCCGCCGCGCCGGTGGAGGGGTACGACACCGTCACGGTCTTCGAAGAGGGGATGCTCAAGCCGCTCGCGCAGCGTGCAGGCGCGGCCTACGACTGGACGTGGTGAGGCGCTGAGGGCGGGCTCTGGGAGCTGCTCGTACAGGCGCCGGCGCTATCCTGGCGGCGAGGCTCGGGCAGGGTGAGGTCCGCGGTGTACGCACTTGACGCATATCGCTGCAGCGATGTGGCGGTGACGGATCGTGCCGACTGGTGGAGTGAGCTCGTTTCCTCGATCCATAGCCGGATGGCGTTCCGCATGCGCGACGACTACCGCGGGCGCATCGAGCACCAGCACATCGAGGCCTACCAGCTGGTGCGGTGGTGGGGCGACGAGGAGTTCATCAAGCGTTCCGGCGCTGACGTCCGGCGGCATCCGCACGGGGCCTACGAGCTGCTGGTGCCGGTGACGGGCTCGATGATGATCCGGCAGGCAGACGCCGCCCTCAAGCTCGAGCCTGGCGGCCTGGCCCTGGCCACCCTTGATGCGCCCATGGACATGTGGCACAGCGATAACTTCTCCTGCCTTGCCCTGGTGATTCCGCGGGCCCGCGTGGACGCCCGCATCGGCGGACTGCTGACCCGCACGGTCGGGCTGAACGCCGGGCGCGGCATGGGCCGCATCGTCGTCGACCTGCTGGGAAGCTTGCGCAGCCAGGCGCGCGCGATCGACGGACTGGGTTTCGATGCCGTCGCCGACCGAGCCGTGGACCTGCTATGCCTGGCCTACGGAGGGGCGCTGCTGCCGCCCGTATATGAGACCCAGGACGACCTCGCGGCCACGATCCGTCGCTTCGTGCGCGCGAATGCCCACGACGTCTCGCTGACCGGCGCGGCGGTCGCGGCGGAGCTGGGCTGGTCGTTGCGCCAGATCCAGGCGCGGCTCCAACGCATCGGGACGACGCCGTCGATGCTGATCCGGGAAGAACGGCTCGAGCTTGCCCGGCTGAGGCTGCAGCATCGCGCCTGGGATCACCGCACCGTCGCCAACGTCGCCCGCTCGGCAGGATTCAACAACGCGAGCACGTTCAGCAACGCCTACCGCGAGCGTTTCGGCGAGCGGCCGACCGATACCCGCGAGCGCTGCCGCGCGCATCGGGCCTCCGGAGCGCCATCCGCGGGCCGCTGACCGCGAGCTCGCGTGCGCGCGGACAATGAGCTCTGCGCGTCAGGTCAAGTGCCGCCCGGCCGGGCGGCTTAGCCTCCCAGAGCATGAACGCTGTCCCGGGGCGGGGGGCGCGCACGCCCGACCGGCCCGGCCGTGATGCGGTGCTCGCCCCGGAGTGGCAATGGTGAGCGCCCGTGAGGTGGTGCTGTCGCGCCGGCCGCAAGGGCGAATCGGACCGGAGTGCTTCACGCTGGTCGAGCGTAAGGTGCCGGCGCTCTCACCGGGCCAGCTGCTTGTCCGGGCCGACTACTTCAGCGTAGACCCGTCGATGATCCCCCGGCTCTCGGTGGACACCTACGCGCCGGCCTTCAGCCTCGGAGTGACGGTCGAGGCCAGGGCGGTCAGCCAAGTCGTGCAGTCCGCCGCGGACGGGTGGGCGGAAGGCGACTGGGCGGTCTGCTGGGGAGGGTGGCGTGACTACGCCGTGGTGGACGCCAGCGAAGCGATCCGAATTCAACCGCACGGCGGCCTGCCGTCCCACACGTGGCTGCACGTCCTGGGCGTTCCGGGACTGACCGCCTACATCGGCCTGGTCGACGTCGCGCAGATGCAACCGGGCGACCGGGTCTGGGTATCGGCCGCAGCCGGTGCCGTCGGCTCGGTAGCGGCCCAGCTGGCGAAGGCCCGCGGGGCCTCGCTGGTGATCGGATCCGCCGGCGGCGCCGAGAAGGCGCGGTACCTCACCGACGCACTCGGGCTGGACGCGGCCATAGACTACCGCGCCGGGCACCTCGCCGAGCAGCTAAGCCGGGCCGCGCCCGAGGGCATCGATCTCTACTTCGACAACGTCGGCGGCAACCACCTGGAGGCGGCGATCGACCTGCTGCGGACCGGTGGCCGGGCCGCGATCTGCGGGATGATCTCAGGCTACGGAAAGCCGCCGCAGCCCGGGCCCGGCAACCTCACGCAGCTGGTCATCAAGCGCATCCGGCTCGAGGGCTTCCTGGTCCTCGATCACTTGCACCGCAGGGCCGCGTTCGAGGAGGAAGTACTCCCGCTGATCGAGGACGGGACCCTGCATTCCGACGTGACGATCTTCGATGACCTGGAAAGCGCGCCGCAGGCCCTCGTCTCGCTGCTCGATGGCGCGAAGCTCGGCAAGGCTCTGGTCCGCCCGTGAGGCGGATCCGGGCTGGGTGCAGCGCATGGACCGCGCCCTGGCGGTGCCGTCGGCCAGCCGTCAGCCAGCGCTGTCCGCGGCCGGCCAGCCCCGCAGAACGACGCTTATGGCTCGGCCGGCGCTTCATCCGGCGCCGCTTCTGGTACACCTGCCAAGGCACCGCCGGGAACCGCCTGAGTTTCCGCGGGCGACCGCGAACGGGCTGTAGTCCAGCGTTCCGTGCACGACCTGGCGTCCTTGCAGTACCAGCGGATGTCGGCGCATGCCTGGCCGCCATCGGGGACGAGCAGGCCGAATGGACGCTCGATGCCGCACATGGAGCACTGGGCTACTTCCAGCGGCCGGAGCGCGCCGCGCTGCGTGGCTGCCGGCGGATCCGCCAGCGCCAGCCCAGGACTGGCCGGAAGTTGTTCAGATCCGGTTTCCGATACCGTAACCAGCTCGGCAACTGCCATACTGGACATGTCGGGGTTCCTCCTAGGGTTGGTCCGACATACGGTCCCGGTCGCGTGCTGCGAACACCCGGCCGGGACTACTCATGGCTCGCAGGTGATCCGTATGAAAGTCACCTCCCGGCCCGCCCGCCAGGGGGGTAACGCGATATCACTGGCTTCTCCCTCGGGTCATGCTCGCCTGCAGCCTTTGACCAGCTAGGATAACGCCCTGTGCATAATCTTGTGGATAGTTCAGGTAAACTCGCTGGTCAGCGCCTGTCTAGTTGTGGATGACCGGGGCTGTGGAAATGTGCATAACCCGGCGGCACGCAGTCCATCCAGGTCGCGGGCCTTCGCGGCCCTTGTGGAGGATCAGGCCTCACCCCGCCGATCTCACGCTAAGTGACCAACGCTCGCCGCGGCACGAATCGACGTGTCGGTCGGGTCATCCCGCTCACGCTGGCCCGGCTGCTCGGCGCCGGTTGTAGAGGCGGATGGCGCAGAGGTAGGCCACGGCGGCGATATCGGCGCTCCAGGCGATGGCAGCGATTTCCTCATCGGTTGGCGGCGGTTTCGCCGCGGCTGGCTTGAGAGTTGCCGGTCGTATGCCGTTGCATGAACCCGCCGATGATCTGTATCAGGCCCGTGACGATGAACCAGATCCCGACCAGTACCGCCAGGGCCGTTACCGAGGTGGTCGGCACAGCGGTGACCACGATCCCGGCGATCAAGCTGACGAGCCCGAAGAAGATCCACCAGCCGCGCCGCTCTCCCGCCGCGCCGGCAAATCCGGTTACCAGCGCCGCAAGGCCCTGCACGATCCAGGTAATCCCGATCACCAGGCCGACCAACGCGACGGTCAGGTTCAGGTGCCGGATCAGCACCACTCCGATCACCACCAGCAAGAGCCCGGCAATACCCAGCCACACTCGGTGCGGCTCGCTGCTGTCGAACACGCGCACCAGGTCGAACAGCCCGGAGATCAGCAGCAGCACGCCGATCAGCACCGCGATGACATTCAGAGACCCGCTCGGGTGCAAGGCGATGATCAGCCCCAAGATCACCGTCACCACTCCGGCGAACACGAATGCCTGCCAGCCGGTCGCCCCGGAGAACGCCGGGGGGAGCTGTGAGTCAGGTTCTTCCGGTTGCATCGACTACACCTTCTTGCCTGCTAGAGCTCCCGCCTCGGAAGCGGAAGGCCAGGTGATCAGGCCGCTACTTGCCGCGCGGATCGCGGCGCTGGCTGAGCCGATTGCGGAACCGCTCAGGCCAGGATCTTGGCCTTCTCGCGCTCGAACTCCTCGGCCGTGATAACTCCCCGGTCGCGCAGGTCGGCGAGCTTGGCCAGCTGGTCCGCCGGGCTCTGCGGACCCGCGGCGTCCTGGACGTACTGGCGGAGCTGCTGTTCTTGAACTTGCGCGTTCCGAACCGCGTGTTCATGCATCTTGCCGCCGCGGGCGATCAGGTACACCAGGACCCCGATCAACGGGAAGATCAAGATGAAGATGAACCATAGAGCCTTGGCCCAGCCGGACAGGTCATGACTGCGAAACAGGTCGATGAAAATGGTGATCAGGATCCAGAACCAGATCACCCATAGGAAGATCATCAAGATCGTCCAGAACGCATCCAGCACCGGATACGAGTACGAACTCGAAGCGAGCAACATGGCGCCTCCTTGGCGCGCGTGGCGCCGCAAGGCGCCGCGGCGGGCCTAATGGTAAACGCGAGCGTCACGATCCTACTGGGCACTGAGGGGCGGAGTCTCGTAGTCGGGCGACAGGTCCTCGTTGAGGATGCCCTGGCCGGGACGAAAAGGCCCAGCCCTCGTCGGTGACGCGTGCCGGTACTAGCCTCAGCCCTATGCGGGAAGATCACCAGCCTGCCGTGCCCGGCGCACCGCAATCCCCGGCTGAGCCTCCCGCCGAGCCGCTGCCCCTGGACGATGTTGCCGAAACGGCCGCGGTGCCAGCACCCGGTCACGCGGCCGGGCGGATCCGCCGGGTTACGGGCCATAGCCGTCAATGGATCACCTCGGAGGCGACGCGGGTGCAGCAGGAGCTGCAGACTCGCCGCCAGCGGTCAGGCATGGTCGACGCCGGGTTCCTGGTCCAGGAGCTGGATGCCCGGGTCGGAGGCGGCATCCTGGCGGGCGCGCTGGCCTTCCGGATCTTCTTGTTCATGGTGCCGGTGGTCTACGTGATCTTCACGCTTCTAGGCGTGATATCTCGTGCTCTGGGCCACGACCCGGCGCAGCTGGCCAGGGATACCGGGATCGCCGGGGTCCTGGCGGGCACCGTGGTGAAGGTCGCCGATCAAAGCGCGTGGACCCTGGCCACGCTGGTGCTGGGGGCGGTCGTGACGACGTTCATCACCGCGGGCGGCTTGCTGAAGGCTCTATACGTCGTGCACTGGCTGATCTGGCGGGTACCCCGGGTGAAGCCTGCCGGACTGGCCCCGAAGCTGGTCCTGATCGGGCTGGCCGTGACTGGGGCGGCGCTGGGTGTCGCCATCAACGACGTGCGTACCTCGTCAGGCGTCGCAGGAGCCGTCGTCGCCGTCCTCCTGGTCACCGGGCTGTCATTCGCTGGGTGGTGGTGGATCTCCTGGAAACTCCCGCACGCGTCCGTCCCGGCACGCGCCCTGATCCCCGGAGCAGCGCTCGTGGCAGTAGGGGCGGACGTGCTCCAGCTGCTCACCACGTACTGGATCGGCAACCTGGTGGCCAGGAAGACCAGTACCTACGGAGCGATCGGCATCGCGCTGGCCGTGCTGTTGTGGGTCTACATTCTCGGCCGGATCATGGTCGGATCGGCCGGGCTCAACGCGGCCTTGTATTACCGCCAACAGGATCGCGCCGGCCCGCCCGGGCCGCCAGGAGGTAGCTGACCCTGCCGTGAGTCACGCGTAGAAGGGTCAGATGGCGAGTATGGCGCACCGAAGATCAGCCGAGCTACGCTTTGCGCATCGTGCCCCGGGGAGGTGCCGGAGATGGCAGGACCGGGAGATGAAAAAGCAGTCGGCGCGGGCGGCCAGAGCCGCCTGCGGGCGTCGCACGCCGACCGCGAGCAGGCGGTCGAGGTGCTCAAGGCCGCGTTCGTGCAAGGGCGGCTGGACAGAGACGAGTTCGGCGTGCGGGTGGGCCAGGCGCTTGAGGCGCGGACCTGTGCACGGCTGGCCGCGGTCACCGCTGACCTTCCCCCCGGGCTGGCTGCGGCCCGTCCGCCCGAGTCTGCCCGGGTGTACGGAGGAAAGCCGGTTCTGCGGCCCGGCCGGGTGATCGGGGTGGCGACCGTCCTTTACGCGGGCGTATGGGCGGTCGCGGTCCTGTTGCCGATCCCAGCCGTAGGGGTCCTCACGATCACGAGCCTGCTCTACTACATGATCGTCGTGCTGATACTCACGGAGCATAGGTCCATCTCGCGGCGTGCGATGCATTCCGGTGGGCAGCCACCGCGGGGGCCAGCACCTTCTTTGTACCCATGACTCTGCTGTTGGGAGAAGACGCGTCAGCCCGTCGTCCAAGGCCGGAGCTTCTCCGGGTTGCGTACGGCCCAGATGCGCCTGATCCGGTCGCCTGCGATCTCGAACGCGAACACCGTCACGGTGACGCCGTCTTGCTGAGCCACCAGGCCGGGCTGGCCGTTGACCATGCGCTCCAGGAGCATCAAGTCGGGCACCAGGCCGGCGAGATCGACGGCGGCGCGCGCGATCTGCTCGCGTCCTTCGATCGGTTGGAGGGCGGCGGGGACGAGGCCGCCGCTGTCGGCGATCACCGTGGCGCCGGGGTCGAGGAGGCCGATCAGGGCGTGGATGTCCTTGGCTTCCCACGCCTGCTTGAAGTCCCTGACGATGCCGGCCTGCTGGGCCGTGGGAGTCGCGGGAGCCTGCGACGCGCGAATGCGACGGCGGGCCGATGAGGCGAGCTGCCGGCATGCCGCCGGAGTGCGGCCGACGATCTCGGCCACTTCCGCGAAGGAGTAGCGGAAGACATCGTGAAGGATGAACGCGACGCGCTCGGCGGGGGTCATTGATTCGAGCACGACGAGGAAGGCCATGTTGACCGACTCGTCGAGGGTAACTCGGTCGGCCGGGTCGACCGAAGGACCGCCCGACGGCCTGTCGATCCACTCGGTGCGTTCGGGCAGCGGCTCCGGGATCCATTCGCCCACGTAGCGCTCTCGCCGGGCCCGCGCCGAGCGGAGCAGGTCGAGGCAGATGCGGCTGGCGACCTTCGTCAGCCAGGCGCCGGGGGATTGGATGGCTTCCCGCTGTTCCTCGGACATGGCGTACCAACGGGCGTACGTCTCTTGCACCACGTCCTCAGCCTCGGCCAGGGAGCCGAGGAGCCGGTACGCGAGATTGATCAGCTGACGCCGTTCGCCGGTGATCGCGCTCAGGCCCGGGTCGGGCCGGCCGTGTCCTGGCTCGGATTGGGTGGTCATGGTGTCGGCGGCTCCCTTGATCGCATCTTCCCCCACCAGTTCGACGAGACATCACGCCGAACTGTGAGGTTGCCGCGTCGCCTCACATTCGGCGAGGTCGCGTCGTCGTACCGCTGAAAGCCGAACCATAGTCAAGCATGGGAGGACGGTATGGCATCGTCAGGACAGCTCACACCTGCGCTGCACGAATTGCTCGCCGGGTCCGGTCTCGCCGGAGACTGGACCCTCGACGAAGCCAAGTCCACGATCGGGCTGGAGAGCAGGGTCATCTGCGGACTGATCCCGGTGAAGGGCACGTTCGGCCAGGTCACCGGGCACGGCACCGTCTCGCCAGCGGGCGAGGTGAGCGGTGCGGTTACGGTGGCCGCCGCGTCCGTCGAGACAAAGAACGCCAAGCGAGACAAGCACCTGCGCTCGGCCGACTTCTTCGCGGCCGACACCTTCCCGTACATCACCTTCGGCGTTGACCGAATCCGGCTGTCCGGCGAAGGCGTTACCGTGACCGGGCAGCTCACGGTCCGCGGCCGCACCAGGCCGCTCACGTTCCCGGCCTCCGTTTCGGTCCTTGGCTCGGGCGAGATCGGGCTTGACGCGGAGGTCCAGGTCAACCGGGCCGACTTCGGCCTGACCTGGAACCGGCTGGGCATGACCTCGATGCAGAACACCATCGCCGTGCACGCCGTGTTCAGCAAGTGCTGAGCGGGGCAGCATCCGCGGCAGGCAGCGGGCGCGCGGTGAACCCGGACGTCCTCGCAAGACCGAAGTGGCTGATAAGGCAGCCTGGAGAGGCGATGTAGGGTGGCAAAACCACCAGGGGATCCCTGTCATGCGCACGGAGGGTGCTATGGCTACCAGACGACAGTGGAGCGATCTCGACGAGCGCACCCGCAAACTGATCATCGCCGCGGGAACCGTAGATGGCGTCCTCCGGGTCGCTGCGCTCATAGATATCATTCGCCGGCCGGCCGGCCAGATCCGGGGCCGGAAATGGGTGTGGGCCGCAGCCGTGGCGGTCGTCAACTCCGCCGGAGTCGTGCCGATCTCGTATTTCGTCTTCGGCCGGAACCAGCAGTCGTAAGCGCGCTGTGGATGGCGCGAGCCTAACCAGTCCAGGCCAGAGTCGAGCACGTACGGCCGATAATCGCTGGCCGGGCCGTGGCTGTGCGCCCTAGGTTGAACCCATGGTGTCGGCGAGTCAGCTGCTGCAGTTCGCCGCCCTGGCGGCGGTACTCATCGCGATTCCCGGGCCGAGCGTGCTGTTCACCGTCAGCCGTGCGCTGACCGTCGGCCGCAGGTCGGCACTGTTCACGGTGGCCGGGAACGAACTGGGCCTATGCGTGCAGGTGACAGCCGTGGCGTTCGGCGTCGGCGCCCTCGTAGAGCGGTCGGCGCAGGTATTCATGATCGTGAAATGGGCAGGCGCCGCCTACCTGGCCTGCCTCGGCGTTCAGGCGATACGGCACCGGCAGTCGATGGCCGAGGCACTGGCGGCGCAGATCACGCCGGTGCGGCCGCTGTGGGCGATGCGCGACGGCTTTATCGTGGGGGCGACCAACCCGAAGAGCATCGTGTTCTTCGTGATCGCGCTGCCCGAGTTCACCGCCCGCGCCGCCGGGCACCTGCCGCTGCAGGTACAGATGCTGATCGTCGGCGCCCTGTTCCCGGTCATCGCCTTGGTCCTCGACAGCGTGTGGGCGGCCGCCGCGGGCACGGTCCGGCAGTGGCTCACGCAGTCACCACGGCGGCTGGCCCTGATCGGCGGTGCAGGCGGCCTGGTGATGATCGGGCTCGGCGTCAGCATCGCCGTAACCGGTCGTAAAGACTAGGGCAACGCGCGCTCCGCGCCCTGGGATGATAAAGATCCGGTTATGGGGAAGGCGGAGCAATGAGGATCGCGACACTGAAGGTCTCGGGGCGCTTCACCCAGGACGGCTCTGACGCCGAGAACGCGGAAGGGTTCGACGAGGACGCACTCGAAGACGGCCCAGGTCAGGCGCTGCTTGTGTACGACAACGGCCGCTGGGAGCTGCTCACCTCTGAGGAGGAAGTCGACCGGGACGCTGACCTCAGCCGCCATGGCTACCTGCAGGCTACGGACCTGGCCGAGGCGGTCAGGGAAGCGCGGCGGCTGCTGGAGAGCGCAGGCTACGAAGTGGCGTTCAAGGCGCAGGCCGAAGACTCGGATTGACGAAGACCCGGCAAGCTCAGTACGGCCACTTCCAGTCGCGGATCTCCGGCGCGTCCTCGCCGTACTCGCGGGTGTAGGCCCGGGCCGTGATCCGCTTGTCCACCATCAGCTGGCGGAGCCGGCCGGCCGAGGCCGTCAGCCCGGGCACCCGGTCGATCACGTCCATGACCAGGTGGAACCGGTCCAGGTCGTTCAGCATGACCATGTCGAACGGCGTGGTTGTCGTGCCGTTCTCCTTGTAGCCGCGGACGTGGAACGCGTCGTGTCCGTGCCGCCGGTAGATCAGCCGGTGGATGAGCCAGGGGTACCCGTGGTAGGCGAAGATCGCCGGCCGCCCGGGCGGGAAGAGCGCGTCGAATTCGGGGTTTGACATCCCGTGCGGGTGCTCGGATGAGTCCTGCAGCCGCATCAGGTCCACGACGTTCACGACCCGCACCTTGAGCTCCGGCAGGTGCTCGCGCAGTATCGCCACCGCCGCCATCGTCTCTAGGGTGGGGATGTCGCCGCAGCACCCCATCACCACGTCCGGCTCGCCCGAAACATCGTTGGACGCCCACTCCCAGATGCCCGCGCCCCGCGTGCAGTGGATGATCGCGTCGTCCATGGACAGCCACTGCGGGGACGGCTGCTTGCCGGCCACGATGACGTTGACGTACTGCCGGGACCGCAGGCAGTGGTCGCCGACGGACAGCAGCGTGTTGGCGTCCGGCGGCAGGTAGATCCGAACGACCTCCGCCTTCTTGTTCACCACGTGATCGATGAAGCCGGGATCCTGGTGCGAGAACCCGTTGTGGTCCTGCCGCCACACCAGTGACGACAGCAGGTAGTTCAGCGAGGCCACCGGCCGCCGCCAGGAGATGCCGTCGGTCGTCTTCAGCCACTTGGCGTGCTGGTTGAACATCGAGTCGATGATGTGGATGAACGCCTCGTAGCAGTTGAACAGCCCGTGCCTGCCGGTCAGCAGGTAGCCCTCCAGCCACCCCTCGCACATGTGCTCCGACAGCACCTCCATCACCCGCCCGTCGGGCGCGAGGTGATTGTCCCCGGGCACGATCGTGCCCTCGAACGCCTTGTTCGTCACCTCGTAGACCGCGCCCAGCCGGTTGGACTCGGTCTCGTCCGGCCCGAAGATCCGGAAGTTCGACGGGTTGTCCCTGACCACGTCGCGCAGCCACTTGCCCAGCACCCGGGTCGCCTCCGCCTGGGTTACCCCCGGCTCGGGGACCGGCACCGCGTAGTCCCTGAAGTCGGGCAGGCGGAGCTCGCGCAGCAGCAGCCCGCCGTTGGCGTGCGGATTCGCGCTCATCCGCCGCTGCCCGCTCGGCGCCAGCTCGGCGACTTCGGGCACCAGCGCGCCGGTGGAATCGAACAGCTCCTCGGCATGGTAGGACCGCATCCAGGACTCGAGCAGCGCTCGGTGCTCGGGGTTGGTGCGGGCCTCGCCCATCGGCACCTGGTGCGCCCGCCATGTCCCCTCCACCGGCAGCCCGTCCACGACCTTGGGCCCCGTCCAGCCCTTGGGCGTCTTCAGCACGATGGCCGGCCAGGCCGGCCGGGACAGGTCGCCCAGCTCGCGCGCCCGCCGCTGGATGTCGTGGATCTCGCCGATGACCGTGTCCAGGGTGGCAGCCAGCTGCTGGTGCACCAGCTTCGGGTCGTCGCCCTCTACCGTGTACACCGTGTACCCGTAGCCGCGCAGCAGCGAGTCGAGCTCCTCTTGCGGGATCCGGGCCAGCACCGTCGGATTGGCGATCTTGTACCCGTTCAGGTGCAGGATCGGCAGTACCGCGCCGTCCCTGGCCGGGTCGAGGAACTTGTTGGAGTGCCAGCTGGTGGCGAGCGGTCCGGTCTCCGCCTCGCCGTCGCCGATCACGCAGGCCACGATCAGGTCCGGGTTGTCGAACGCCGCCCCGTAGGCGTGCACCAGGGCGTAGCCGAGTTCGCCGCCCTCGTGGATTGAGCCGGGCGTCTCCGGTGCCACGTGCGACGGGATGCCGCCGGGGAACGAGAACTGCTTGAACAGCCGCTTCATGCCCTGGGCATCCTGCGAGACGTGCGGGTATACCTCGCTGTACGTCCCCTCGAGGTAGGTGTTCGCCACGATGCCAGGCCCGCCGTGCCCGGGGCCGGCGATGTAGATGACGTTCAGGTCCTGGTTCTTGATCACCCGGTTCAGGTGCACGTAAATCAGGTTCAGCCCCGGCGTGGTGCCCCAGTGACCGAGCAGCCGGGGCTTGACGTGCTCCGGCTGCAGCGGGCTGGACAGCAGCGGGTTGTCCAGCAGGTAGATCTGCCCCACCGACAGGTAGTTCGCAGCGCGCCACCAGGCGTCAAGCAAGTCCAGTTCGCTGCCCGTCAGGGTCGACGGCTGCTCGATCACACCCATTTTGAAAGACCTCTTTTTCCGAACGGGCCGTGGTGCTTCGTTCCCGGATCCCGGCTTTGCCCCCAGGCTATTTGTCACAGCTTGGCCAACGGAATAGCGGTCTGACAGCGTTTACGGTCCTGACATCTCAGCGCAACCTGCGCGGTGAGCTCGCCGCGCAGCGCCGAAAGTCCGTTTCTGCGGGGCTGAAGGTCATGGCCCGGATGCAGGGCGCTAAGGTCATCACAACGCGACCAGCCGGTACCCGGGAAGGATGGGGCATGTCTGCTGACCGCATGATCGAGGCACTCGACGAGGCCGAATGCCTGCGGCTGATAGCGCCGGGCGGGATCGGCCGCATCGCCTACCAGAGCCGGTTCGGTCAGGCCGTGCTGCCGGTGAACTACATGCTGCACCAGGGATCGATCGTGTTCCGGACCGCCCTGCACAGCGCGCTCGATGAGGACCTGCAGACCGGGATCGCGGACGCCGAGTACAAGGTGGCGTTCGAGATCGACCAGCTCGACATGGCCGGCCGCCAGGGGTGGAGCGTGCTGATCCAGGGCCCAGCCCACCGGGTGGAGTCCGAGGCCGAGCGCGCCTCGGCGCTGAACGCGGGGGTCGAGAACTGGGCGCCGGGAGACCGGGAGCTGTTCGTGCGTATCGTCCCGTCCCGGATCACCGGCCGCCGGATCCGCCCGGCCTGACGACGCGGCCGCCCCCGCGCTCAGATAAGCAGAAGGTCCTCCGCCGCGCCTGGTGAGGCGCTTGCCGGAGGACCCTGCGGGGGAGATCACGCGGCCGTCGCGTGGGCCTGCTGAGTGGGCCGGGCCGCCTCGGCCGGGGTGCGGCGCCCGGTGGCCAGGGCGATCACCGAGCCGATCAGGGCCAGGCCGCCGAGGGCGAAGCTGGCCAGGGCGGCGATGTAGGTGATCTGGGAGACCTTCCACCAGCCGTAGGCGTTCAGCAGCATCGAGCGCAGCGTCTCGCCCTTGAACACGGTGTTGACCAGCGCGGCCAGCTTGGCGTTGGCGGGC
>JASHVM010000252.1:0-7757 GCA_030044595.1 Streptosporangiaceae bacterium | reverse complement strand
TCCGGATCAGCAGGAAGCTGACGGCGTAGACCACGATGCTCACCGCCATCAGCGCGAGCATCACGATCGCGGCGTTCTGGTTGTTGTTGCCGCGGCCGCGACCGCCGCCGAACAGCTCGCCGTAGAAGGCGATCCTGATCAGCAGCGCGGCCACGATGGCCAGGAACGAGGCGACGGTCATCACCTGGACGTCCTTGTGCGCCACGTGCGACAGCTCGTGCGCGATGACGCCCTCGAGCTCCGCGTCGTCCAGCTTGCTCATCAAGCCGGTGGTCACGCAGAGCACCGCCTTGTCGGCGTTGCGGCCGGTGGCGAAGGCGTTCGGCAGGTCGGTCCTGGCGATCGCCACCCGCGGCTTCGGCATGTCGGCCAGCGCGCACACCCGGTCCACGATGCCGTGCAGTTGCGGCGCCTGCTGCGGGGTGACCTCCACCGCGCCCGCCGTGCGGAGCGCGATCTTGTCGGAGTAGAACAGCGACCCGATGGCGAAGCCGCCGGCCAGGACGATCGCGATCAGCGCGATTCCGGCGCTGGAGGCGTGGTAGGCAGCCCCGATGCCGATGATCGCGGCGACGAATGCGACAAACACCAGCCCGAGCAAGAACATGGTCGCGGTCATCCGCGCCGTCAGCCCCCGATCGGGCGCATACCTGGTACGCGCCGCCATGGCGCCACCTCCGTTCGGCCCGGCTGGGTAATGCCCTCCGGAGCCACCAGCACTACTTTGCTGAAATTTTATCTGACGAATGCTGATCGTTAGCTGAACGTTTGCCGCAAGTATGCTCTGGGCTTAGCGGCCTCCCCGTGGGCCGGCGTTTAGCCCGGGATGAGGCCCTCATCCGTGAGCATCTTGCGGACCTCGTCCATGCTCGAGTCCTGATTCGGAAGGATCAGATCCGACGGTTCAAGGATATCCGGAGGAAGCGGTGAACCCTCCGCGCGTACCTGGGCCAGCAGGCCAGTCAGCGTGGCGGTGAACGCGCCCTGATCGCCGTGTTCGACGGCGGCCTCGAGCTCGGTGTCCAGCCGGTTCAGCTCGGCGGCGGCGGCATCGTCGACCCTGAACTGGCCTTCACCGAGGATCCTGACGATCACGACCCGCCACCGTCCTGGGCCTCGTCAGACCGGCCGGGCAGGTCAGACACCGGGAGCCCGGCAGGCTGGGACTGCTGCACCTCATCGGCCTGCTGCGGGGGCAGGGCGTTCTGGGCGGGCGGCGGGGGCGGCGGTGCGTACGGGCCCTGAGACGCCGCCTGGGTCGGCTGCGCCTCGCCGTTGGAACCCGGCGCGGAACCCTCGAGCTGCTTCGGCGCGCTCGCGGTCAGCTCACCCTTGAGCCTGGCCAGCTCCCGCTCGACGTCGCTGCTGGCGCTCATCATGTCGAGCTCGGACTGGATGTCGTCGCGCTGGCCGCCCACGGCGTCGTCGAGCGCGCCGGACGCCATCAGCTCGTCGATCGCGCCCGCCCGGGCCTGCATCTGCGCAGTCTTGTCCTCGGCGCGCTGGATCGCCATGCCGACGTCGCCCATCTCTTCCGAGATGCCGGTGAAAGCCTCGTTGATCCTGGTCTGCGCCTCGGCTGCGGTGTAGGTGGCCTTGATGGTCTCCTTCCTGGTCCGGAAGGCGTCCACCTTGGCCTGCAGCCGCTGCGACGCGACCGTCAGCTTCTCCTCTTCGGCCTGCAGCTGGGCATACTGCGTCTGCAGGTCGTCCAGCTGGGCTTGCGCCGACGACTTACGCGTCAGCGCCTCCCGGGCGAGGTCCTCGCGGCCCATCGACAGCGCCTTGCGCGCCTGGTCCTCGAGCTTGTTCGCCTGCTGCTGGAGCTGGTTCATCTGCAGCTCGACACGCTTGCGCGACGTGGCGACATCCGCGACCCCACGGCGGACCTTCGTCAGCAGTTCGAGCTGCCGCTGGTAGGAATAGTCCAGGGTCTCACGAGGGTCTTCCATCTTGTCCAGGGCCCTGTTGGCCTTGGCCTTGAAGACCAGTGAGACTCGCTTCATCACGCCCATACGCGCGGCCGTCCCCTTCATGTACATCTACGCCGCCGGCGTGGCCGGGCAACCTGGCCGAGGCGGCCGGCGCCCGGCTAGACGGCGGACTTGCCCGTGCGACTAGTCGCATTCCACCCTACGCGGTCCCCAGCATGCGATCTACCACGTCTGGGTGTGCCCCTGTGCCTCTTATACCCCGTTGGGGCCGGTTCTAGCCGCTTGCACCGGGCCAGTGGCGGAACTTGCGCCGGGCCGGTGGCGGCGCTTGCGCCGGGCCGGTCCTAGAGCGAGCCCGCCAGGGCTAAGCTATGCGCGTGTTCCGACGCCGTAGCGCCGGGGCGACGGACGGCACGGCCCAGGACTCCCCGGGCGCGCAGAGCCCGGACGGCCCGGCAGACGCCAAGCAAGCCCGATCCCCCGCCGAGGCGGCCAAGGGGCGGCCCACGCCCAAGCGGAGCGAGGCCGAGCGCCGACGGCGCCAGCCGATCACCGGATCCCGCGCTCCGGCGGCGCCGCGCACTCCGGAGGACAAGACCCGGGCCCGTAGCGAACGTTCACGCAAGTACGAGGCCATGAAGCGCGGCGAGGAATGGGCGCTCAACCCGCGCGACCGCGGTCCCGCGCGCGCACTGGCCCGCGATTACGTGGACTCCACGCGCAGGGTCAGCGAGTACTACATGTACGTCCTGGTGGTGCTGCTCGCCGCCGTGTTCCTGCGGAACAAGGCGATTCAGGACTACATCTCTCCGCTGGTCCTGCTGCTGGTCGCCGTCATCGTGGTCGACGCCTTCCTGATCAGGCGCAAGCTCTTCAAGCTGGTCGCTGAGCGGCTGCCTGGCCAGTCGACCAGGGGCCTGACGACGTACGCGGTGTTCCGCGCGCTGCAGATACGCAAGTTCAGGATGCCGGCTCCGCGGGTTCAGCCCGGAGACAAGATCTAATCTTCCGGGTGCAGGCTCATCGGGCCGTACTCGGTCCTGGAGTCCTCGAGCAGCGTGACCTGATCGACGCCGATCTTCAGCAGCGCCCGCCAGTTCTCGCCAAGCCAGGTTTCCGCGTCACCCTGGCTGATGAAGATTGCCTCTTGCAGGTCATCGGTGGTGACCGGGGTGCCGTCGGCCTTCTCGTACCGCCAGGTCCAGGGCATCGGTGCCGCGCCTTTCTCGCTCGCTCGTGTGCGCTCAGTGAAGGTGACTCAGGGCGCGCGCCCGCACCCAGGTTAACGCGATGGCAGCGGGTACCACGACTGCGCTGGGGTGGCCGTCAGGCGCAGAACAGGATCGCCCAGACGGCCTTGCCGCGGCCGGTGACCGGGCTCCAGCCCCAGACGTCGCTCAGCGCGTCCACCATCTGCAGCCCGCGCCCGGCCTCCTCGATCCGGTCCGGAACCCGGAGCACCGGGGCCTTGTCGGACGGATCGAGGACCGCGCACATGACCTCGCCGGTCCGGCGCAGCAGGCGCAGGCCGAGCGTCTGCCCCGGAGCTACGGACCGCGCAGCGTGCGAGACCGCGTTGGCGACGAACTCGCCGACGATGGCCTCCGCGTCGTCGGCGAGCGACGACAGGCCCCATTCCTTCAGGGTGTTCCTGGTAAAACGCCGGGCGGTTCGGCCGGACTGCGCGTTCGGACCAAGTGGGCACGCCGCCACGGCCGGGGAATCCCACCAATCGGAGGGCATCCGGACCACGCGCGGGCGTCCCGCGGCGCACTGCGGCCTGGCGGTCAGGTCCATCGGCCGGCGGAGGGCAGGATCGACCCTGGTCCGTGTCGGCAACCCGACCTGGCTCGAGCCCATCGCGACTCCGCGAACCGTCACGCGCCCATCCCGGCTGATCGACGCACTTGACATCCTGCCGAGTCTACGCCCTCGATGCAAGGCCATCTGCACGTTCATACGTATTGTGCACAAAGCAGCGCCGCAGGTCATGGACGTTTCAAGTAAAAGGCAGCGCAAAGGTAAAGCTTAGCGACGCGGCGCAAGCCGCGGTTGCGGGGCTGGGCACCCCTCCCCGGGGATGACCGTCCGGAAATCTGCACGCTACCGGTTCGCGGGGGCCCGGCCGTCAGCAGCGGCCCGGGCATGGTCGCGCAACATGCGCCGCTGCGAACGTACCTGGAAGAAAACGATCACGACGATCAGCCCGATCGAGATCCACAGCCCGTAGTGCGAGATGGTCTGGGCGACCACGACCGCACGATGGCCCAGGGCGTACCCGAGGCCCGCCAGCGCGCCCGCCCACAACAGCGACCCGATCAGGTCCAGGATCAAGAACGTGACCAGCCGCATCCCGGCCCAGCCGACGATGGCGAAGATGATCGCGTTGGGAATCGGCAGGAACGGGCTGACCACCACGGCCGGCCACGTGAACTTGCGGCCCCACCGCTGGACGCGGTCCATGTACCGGACCCCGCGTTTGCGCCGGCCCGACAGCAGCACGATGATGCGCTCCCCCCAGAGCCGGCCCGCCCACCAGTACAGCGGGTCGAACAACATCAGCCCGGGAATGGCGGCGAGCAGCACCACGGCCAGGCTGCCGTGGCCGACGCGGGCGAACGCCGCGGCGGCGACGATGGATTCGGTGCTCCCGGTCAGCACCTCACTCAGCACCGGATGAGTGCCGACGAGCTCGGCGCGGAAAGGCAGCAGCACGTAGTAGTAGATGCCGCTGAGCGCGATGCCGGCCCAGCACGCGATGTCGACCCAGCGCGGCCGCCCGGCCCACGGCACTCGCGGGTCATCCCCGGGCCGCCGCTGTTGACGGGACGCCCCCGTCGATTCCGGCGCCTTTACCTCAGGGACGGTCCCGGCTCCCCCGGTAGCGGCCTCCTCGTCCACCAGGCCACGGTATAACGAATGACGGGTAATTCCATCGTCGGCGGCGCACCGCGGCAACTGCCTCCGGGGGGTGTCCCCCGGCGCTGCCCTATCGGCTGGTCATGCGCCATGATGGCCCTCGTGACTGACGACCCCTTCGCCGCAGCGGCGGCCAGCGCCGCCCGCCTGGTCGCGCTGGCCGGCCGGCATGACATAGCCGTGGTTCTCGGCTCGGGCTGGGCGCCAGCCGCCGACGCGATCGGCGTGGCCGAGGCTGAGATCCCGCTGAGCGAGCTCGGCGGATTCGGAGAGCCCAGCGTGGCGGGCCACACGCCGACCGTGCGCTCGGTCGGTGCCGGGCCCCGGCGCGTGCTGGTGTTCCTCGGGCGGGTACACCTGTACGAGGGGCTGCCGCCCGCCACCGTGGTACACGGCGTGCGCACGGCGGTGTCGGCGGGCTGCCGCGTGGTGGTGCTGACCAACGCGGCGGGCGGCATCCGCGCCGGGCTCGCCGTCGGCCAGCCGGTGCTGATCAGCGACCATCTCAACCTGACCGGCAAATCTCCGCTGACCGGGCCTGCGCCGTCCGTCGGCCAGCGGTTTGTCGACCTGACCGACCTGTACTCGCCGCGGCTCCGGGTCCTGGCGCGCGAGGTCGAACCGAGCCTGGCCGAGGGCGTGTACGCGATGCTGCCCGGTCCGCACTACGAAACGCCGGCGGAGATCGCGATGCTGGCCAGGCTCGGCGCCGACCTGGTCGGGATGTCGACCGGCCTCGAGGCGATCGCCGCCCGCCAGCTCGGCGCCGAAGTGCTCGGCATCTCGCTGGTCACGAACCTGGCGGCGGGCCTGGCCGGGCACGGCCTGAGCCACGCCGAGGTCGTCGAGGCCGGCCAGGGTGCGGCCGGCCGGATGGGCGCCCTGCTAGCCGCGATCGTGCCCCGGATGTAGGGCTCGCGTCCCGGCCCGCTCACCGCGGGGAAGATACAGTGCGGTGGAGACACGGTTGCGGGGTGAAGGAGTGGCGGGCGAGCTTGCGGTCGAGGTGCGCCGGCTGGTGAAGCGGTTCGGCGGCCGGGTGACCGCGGTGGACGAACTGGACCTGTCGGTCCGGCCCGGTCAGACCTTCGGGCTGCTCGGCCCCAACGGCGCCGGGAAGACGACGACCATCCGGATGCTGCTGGGTCTGGTGCGCCCGGACGCGGGGGTGATCCGCGTGCTGGGCCTGCCGCCGGGTGACCCTTCGGGCCTGCGCCGGGTCGGAGCCATGGGGGAGACGGCGTTCTACCCGTTCTTGTCCGGGCGGGACAACCTGCGCGCCGCGGCGAGGCGGTGCCAGGTACCCGACGCGCGGGTGGCGGCCGTCCTGGAGACCGCGGGGCTGACCGCGCGGGCCGGTGACCGGGTATCCGGCTACAGCCTGGGCATGAAGCAGCGTCTGGCTGTGGCCGCGGCCCTGCTGAAGGACCCGGAGCTGCTGATCCTGGACGAGCCGTCCAGCGGCCTGGACCCGGTCGGGCAGCTCGAGATGCACCAGCTGATCCAGAGCCTGGCCGGCCAGGGCCGGACGATCCTGCTGAGCAGCCACGACATGCGCGAAGTGGAGGAGCTGTGCAGCCGGGTGGCGGTGATCGGCGGAGGCAGGCTGCTGGCGGAAGGTACCCCCGGACAGCTTCGCGGCCAGGCCCGTGTGTGGGTCCGGGCCGAACCTGCCGGGCAGGCCGCGGCGGTCGTCGCGGAGCTCGCCGGGCTGGAGGAGACGGAGCGGGCGGGCGACATGCTCAGCCTGGTCATGCGCGAGCCCGGGCCGAGCCAGGTGGCGGCGGTCAACCGCCAGCTGGTTGAGGCCGGCCTCGAGGTGAGCGAGGTGCGGACGGAGCGGCGGCCGCTGCGGGACGTCTTCTTGGACCTCACCGGCGGCCGCAGCGGCGGCGCCGACTCGCTGCGTCCGCCGGCGGGCAAGCGCAAGCGGCGCGCCGGGCGCGCGCCGGGCCAGGCTCCGTAAACCATGCTCGCGTCGCTACGCGCCGAGCTGCTCATCTTGCGCAAGTCCAGGGTGGCCTGGGCGCTGCTGCTGACCGCGCCGCTGCTGACGCTGGTGACGACGTACCTGTTCGGTTTCGTCGACTATCTCGGGCTCACGCCCGCGATGTACGCCCAGTACGGCACGCCGCAGCAGAACCTGCCTGCGCTGCTGCCCAGCCAGTTCGCCATCCAGGCCGTCGGCGACGTCGGCTTCACCGCGCCGTTCATCGTGCTCGGCGCGGTCATCGCCGGCGGCGACTGGGGGCGGGGGACCATCAAGACCTCGCTGCTGGCCGGGCCGGGCCGGGCCCGGACGTTCGCCGGGCAGGCGCTGGGCATCATGATCGCCTGCGCGGTCAGCGTCGTGCTGAGCTTCGCCCTGGCCGCCCTCGCGAGCGTCGCGATCGGCTGGTACGCGGGCAACGCAGCGGCCAGCGCCGCCGGCGCCTTTCCCGGCTGGAACGTGGTGGCCGAGGCGGTGGGGGCCGGGCTGCTCGTCGGAGTCGCCGCCGGGGCGCTGGGCATCGCGCTGGGCACGGTCTGCCGCAGCGCGGCCGGCGGGGTCGCCGCGGCGCTGGCCTGGTTCGCTCTGGTCGATGAATTCGGATACGAGCTGAGCGTCAACGCTGGCGGGCTGTTCCAGCACGCCTACAACGCCTTCCCGGAGGCGAGCGTGATAACGCTCACGAGCATGTTCGGCTCACCGGGCGGCGGCGCGAGCTCGGCCACCTACCAGCCGGTCAGCCCGTGGGCGGCGACCGCGATCCTGCTCGGCTACACCGCGGCGTTCCTCGGCCTGGCCCTCTTCCTGGTCCGGCGGCGCGATGTCGGAGCAGCTAGCAGCGCCTGGTCCGGCCGCCTCCGGTTCGCCCGGCGGCGTGTCCGCGCGGGCCAGCCGCATCCCGCGGTGCCGTCCGG
>JASHVM010000251.1:0-8900 GCA_030044595.1 Streptosporangiaceae bacterium | reverse complement strand
GCCGCCCGGCTCCGCGTCCTGGCCGGCCTCGGCCAGCAGGGCGGCCAGCGTGGCGTCCCAGGTGGGCAGCGCGCGCTTGGCCTTGAACGCGGACAGCGCGTCCAGCGTCCCGCGAGTGCAGCGCAGCCACGCGCTGCCGGGGAAGTGCAGGTCCACCAGCTCCCGCCAGACGCTTACCGGCATCCGGTAGGAGGCCTCGGCGCTCCACGGCACGAGCTCGACCGAGTAGCCGGTGTCGGTGGCGACGAAGACCGTCCCGCTGAACAGCAGGAGCAGCGGGACCGTGCCGTCGTCCAGTCCCTGCAGGTAGCGGGCCGACGCTACTTCCAGGTCGTACGTGCACGGCACCGGCAGGTCGACCTCGGTCACCGCGGTGAACGCGGGCACCATGGTCGTGACCGTCGCGAGCTGGATCGGCTTGACCGTCTCGGCCCACCGCGACGGGTCCCCGAACAGGTCGTGCAGCCGCTGCGCCTCCGCCGCGGAGTACCTGCGGCGGTGCGGCTCGATGCGGATCTGGCCGCGCAGGGCGATGGCGTGCACGCGCACGCCGGAGCGCTCGGTAATCGTCAGCGCAAACGTCAGCGTGGGGGTCGCCGCGTACCGTTCCGCGGTCGCGCCCGTGCAGCCGAAGATCAGGTCCGCCATCAGCGCCCCACGGATCCGGGCGCGGTCTCCCGGCGGTCGAGCGCCAGCGCCCGCTGCCGCAGGCCGCCGAGGAACGTCGCGAGCGCGGCGCGGGCCTCCGCGCCGCCGTCGAATCCCTGCCACCGCAGCCGGAGCTCGCCGACCAGCGAGTAGCACTCGTCGATCGGGATCAGGAAGACCTCGCCAGGGGGGTACGGGGGGACGGGCGCTCCCCCCGTACGCGAGGGGGACCCGGTGGGGGTCGTCCCCGCCGGGGGAACAGCACGGTTCACGAAGATGGCCTCGACGTCGGGCCTGAGCGCCGCGAGCAGCGGGTACGCGGCGGCGAGCCGGTCCCAGGCCGCCAGGTCGAGCTCGCACTCGGTCGCGCCGCCCGGACTCGGGTAACCGGCTACCACGCGGCCCAGCGCCGAGTTGAAGAAGAAGAACGCCATCGTGACCGGGATCTGCAGCTCGTTCCAGTCCGCGTCGGTGAGCGGCCGGTCCGGGTCGTGGTAGACGCTCTCGGGCACCGCCCGGTACCGTCCGCCGCCTGCTCCGTCGTGGGTGAACAGCAGGTAGCAGGCGCGGCAGGTGCAGGCGAGCGACCGCTTCTCGGTGTCCACCACGTGCCCGTGCCGGTCGTCGAGCACCTCACCGCACATCTCGCACCGCTCGGCTTCGGCGGCCGCGCTCCCGCCGCCCGGGTCCGCTCGATCGCCTCGGCTGGCCGAGGGGCTTTGTGTCGCGGGGGCACCTGGGGGGGTGGGTGCCCCCGCGACGTCCGGTGATCGCCTGACAAAGCGCCGCAGACCCGTCGCTCCGGTCCCAGCCCGGGCCTGGGTGGTCACCGGGTCCCCCGGGCTGTCGCCGGGTGCCGGGTGATCTGCAGCAGCGGCAGTTCCGCGGGCGCGGTGACGACCTCGATGTCGACGCCGGCCGCCTCCGGCGCCGCCTCGGCGACCGACGCCTCGATGGCCGCCTGGACCGCGGCCGATGTGGACTGGCAGCCGTGGCCGCTCCGCTCCAGGCGCAGCCGGGCGACGCCCTGCTCGTCGAGGCCGAGGTAATCGACCTGGCCTGCCTGCGATCCGAGCTGGGGCATGACCCGGTCTATCGCGCGGCGGATCCGGGTCGCGGTATCGAGCGGGTGCAGGTCGTGCACCAGCAGCAGGCTCTCCACCAGCGGGTCGGCGACCAGAGCGTCCATCAGCCGCGGCCCGGCGTCCGGGTCCTCGCCGACGATCCTGACCATCTCGGCCAGTCCGGCGCCGTACAGCTCGACCAGGCAGCTTACGAGTTCTTCCGCGGTGGCGGCGACCTGCGGCCCGGCGTGCGAGCTCAACTCGGCGAGCAGCGCTTCGACCCGCTCACCCGCCGCCTGCGCATCCTGGCCTGCGGCCATCAGCCCTCCCTGGTGTCGGCGTTACAGGTTCACATGGCCAGTGTGACGCCTGTCGGCGAGTGCGCGGTCTTCAGGACCTTGCCGCCGCCCAGGTACATGTGCACGCCGCACGGCAGGCACGGGTCGAAGCTGCGCACGGCGCGCATGATGTCGATGCCCTTGAAGTTGTCCGGCGGGTTCTCCTCGAAGATCGGCGTGTTCTGTACCGCGTCCTCGTACGGTCCCGGCGTCCCGTAGACGTCGCGCACGCTGCCGTTCCACGGCGTGGGCGGGTACGGGTGGTAGTTCGCGATCTTCCCGTCCCTGATCACCATGTGGTGCGAGAGCACGCCGCGCACCGCCTCGGTGAAGCCGCAGCTGAACGCGTCCTGGGGCACGTTGAAGGACTCCCACGTCTTGGTCCGTCCGGCCCGGATCTCGGCCAGCGCCTGCTCGGTGAAGTACAGCCCGCAGGCGGCCGCGTAGGCCTGGAAGTACGTCCTGGCCCGGTCCCGCTCGATCGCGTTGGACAGCGGCTTGCCCTGCTTGTCCACCGGGATCTTCCACTCGAAGGTGACTTCCGGCCGGGACACGGTCTTCGGCAGGTTGATCTTCACGCTGTGGCCGGTGGACTGGACGTAGCCGAAGTCGACCAGGCCGCCGAGCGCTGTCGCCCACAGCCGGGCGATCGGGCCGCCGCCGGTGTCCAGCGGCAGGTAGTCGGTCCCGTCGTACCAGCGCGGCGACATGGTCCAGCTGTACTTGTCGTCGAAGTCGCGCTTGGCTGGCTTCGGGATCGTGTGCTGGTTCCACGGGTGACGCCGGTCGACCGGGTTGCCCAGTTCGTCGCGGGTGACGAACATCTCCTTGTCTTCCCAGTCCTCGTAGTAGGAGTGACCGAGCAGGATCCTGATGCCGAGGTTGATGTCGACCAGGCTGTTGGTGACCAGGTTCCCGTCGACCACGACGCCGGGCGAGACGAACATCTTCCGGCCCCAGTCGGCCATGTTCCGGTAGGTGAAGTCGCAGTACTCGGGGTTGTTGAGGCTGCCCCAGCAGCCGAGCAACACCCGCCGCCTGCCGACTTCCTCGTACCCGGGCAGCGCCTCGTAGAAGAAGTCGAACAGGTCGTCGTGCATCGGCACGACCCGCTTCATGAACTCCACGTAGCGCATCAGCCGGGTCAGGTAGTCGGTGAACAGCTGCACCGTGGCGACCGTGCCCACCCCGCCCGGATAGAGCGTGGACGGGTGCACGTGACGCCCTTCCATCAGGCAGAACATCTCCCTGGTGGACCGGCTGACCTGCAGCGCTTCGCGGTAGAACTCGCCCTCCAGCGGGTTGAGCGAGCGCATGATGTCGCCGATGGTGCGGTAGCCGTGGTCGGCCGCGTGCGGGGCCTCGGTGGCGTTGGCCTGCTCCAGCACGCCCGGGTTGGTCTCGGCCACCATCCTCTCGCAGAAGTCGACCCCGACCAGGTTCTCCTGGAAGATGTTGTGGTCGAACATGTACTCCGCGGCCTCGCCCAGGTTGATGATCCACTCGCCCAGGTGCGGCGGGCGCACGCCGTAGGCCATGTTCTGGTTGTAGACCGAGCAGGTCGCGTGGTTGTCACCGCAGATTCCGCAGATCCGGCTGGTGATGAAGTGCGCGTCCCGGGGGTCCTTGCCCTTCATGAAGATGCTGTAGCCGCGGAAGATCGACGAGGTGCTGTGGCACTCCGCGACCCGCTTGGCCTTGAAGTCGATCTTGGTGTAGATACCCAGGCTGCCGACGATCCGGGTGATCGGGTCCCAGGTCATCTCGGTGAGTTCGGCCTCGCCGGCGGTGCCCGTGTCCTGTGGGTACTCAGTTGCGGTCATCGTGTGTTCACCACGTCTTCTGGTAGCCGGTGCGGAGTTCAGAGCCCTTCACGCGCCACTTCGGTTCCTTGTCCACCGTCTTGGCGGTGAAGCTGCGGAGGCTGCGTATGACCGTGCCGTACATGCCGCTCGCGGTCGTCGAAACCCGCGCCCCGGGCGGCTCGTCCATGAACGGCATGAACTTGTCCGGGAATCCGGGCATCGTGCAGGCGATGCAGATGCCGCCGACGTTCGGGCAGCCGCCCACGCCGTTGATCCAGCCCCGCTTGGGCACGTTGCACTTGACCACCGGGCCCCAGCAGCCCAGCTTGACCAGGCAGCGGGGCGAGCCGTATTCGGTGGCGAAGTCTCCCTCTTCGTAGTACCCGGCTCGGTCGCAGCCCTGGTGCACGGTGGCCTCGAACAGCCACCTCGGCCGCAGCGCCTCGTCCAGCGGGATCATCGGCGCCTGCCCGGCCACCTGGTAGAGCAGGTACAGGATCGTCTCGGACAGGTTGTCCGGGTGGATCGGGCATCCGGGCACGCAGACGATCGGCAGCCCGGCCTTGGACTTCCACTCCCAGCCCAGGTAGTCGGGCACGCCCATGGCGCCGGTCGGGTTGCCTGCCATCGCGTGGATGCCGCCGTAGGTGGCGCACGTGCCCACGGCCAGGATGGCGGTCGCCTTGGGGGACAGCCGGTCGAGCCACTCGTTGGTGGTCATCGGCTGACCCGTCTCCGGGTTGTTGCCGAACCCGCACCAGTAGCCTTCCGGCTTGATCGCCTCGTTCGGGATGGACCCTTCGACGACGAGGACGAACGGTTCGAGTTCGCCCCGATCGGCCTTCCACCACCACTCGATGAAGGTGTCGGCGCCCTGCTCCGGGCCGCACTCGAAGTCGATCAGCGGCCAGTGCACCGCCACCTTGGGCAGGCCCGGCAAGGCACCGAGCGCGATCTCCTCGATGCTGGGCTGGGTCGCGGCGGTCAGCGCCACCGAGTCCCCGTCGCAGCCGAGGCCCCCGTTCATCCAGAGAATGTGCACGACCGGTTCTTCCGCGGCCTGGGTCATCGCGCCACCCTTCGGTAGGCGGCCCGCGCGTGCGGGCGCCCTGGTTTAGGTCACGCGCGAGGGGGACGCCGAGGCGGGAGGGCCCGGCCGGGCCGGCCGGTCTCTCGCATCTGCCCGCATCGCGCTGGTGCATGCTGCAGCCCGGGGCCGGCCGGAGGCCGGCTCGGTGAAGGCCGGACTGTGCGGTATCGCTGGGTCACGCGAGCGCATTCTCGCTGTGTCCCAGTATGTGGCCGACGAGATGCGCCGGCACGCTGACCGCTCATCACATGCTCACAAGGACCGGCTCGGGCAACCTGCCGTCACCGGGTCAGGCCAGCTTATTCCTGCCGCGTCGAGATCTCAAGACAGAACAGTCCCTTGCCGGACACATATGTCTAACCGCCCTGCCTCGTCTATGGTGCGGTATTCCACGTACCCTCGTTGTCATACCCGGTGACCGCGGCACCGGGCGGTTCTTGGTGACCGGCGCCCGGGAGGGTAGCGATGGACAAGCCGGCCGACGTGATCGGCGACAACATCGAGGTCGTGCCGGTCGTCGTCCTGTCGCAGACGTTTCCCGCCCGCCCGTCGTCCATCCCGGACATCCGCGACTTCGTCCGGCGCTGCCTGGCTCAGTCGCCGCTGTCCGAAGAAGACAACCGCGAGGTGGGCGAGACGGTCGCCCAGGCGCTGCTCGAGGCCGCCGGCCCGACCGGCGCGATCAACGTCTCTTTCCGCATCTTCCCCGATCACGTCGAGGTCGACGTGCTGCGCTCCGGTGGCCAGATCGGGACGCCCGCGGGCCTGGACGCCCTGACCTCGTTGCTCAGGTCCCAGGACCTGAACGGGGAGCCGGGCGCGGCCGGCCGCGACGGGCAGGCCGGGCCGGACGGGTCCGAGACGGCGTTCGCCGACTGGATGGCCGCCGCCCTGCGCCGGGAGGGCATGACCATGGAGGTGGCCGCCCGCCAGCTCGGCGTCTCGGTGAAGACGGTGAGCCGCTGGGTGGGCGGCACCACCGAGCCGCGCCTGCGCGACCTGCGGCGGATCCGCGAGCTGTTCGGCGACTTCCCGCTGCCCTGACCCCGCGCGTTCCCGCTGCCCTGGACCCGTGCGGCCTGATCCCGGGCTGCGCTGATCCCCTGATCACGGGGCGCGCGCCGCGCCCTGGTACCAGGAGGTACACCTGATCCCGCTGGAACCACGAGTGGACGATTCTTCGCCTCAGCGCTTACGGTTGGGGCCGTGGCTGCAATCACGGGTAACTTCCGGCTCGGTCCGGACAACGGGCGCATCATCCTCAAGACGAGCCGCGCCGGGCTCGCCGCCAGGGCCGGCCATGACCTGACCATCGAGATCACCCGCTGGTCGGCGCAGGTCGAGGTGCCGGATGAGGATGCCGGCGGCGTCACCGCCGCGACGGTCAGCGCCCAACTCGACCTCGGCTCGTGCACGATCCGCGAAGGAACGGGCGGCGCCAAGCCGCTGACCGACAGGGATCGCGGCGAGATCAAGAAGACCATCGCCGGGATCCTGGGCGACGGCGAGGCCACGTTCGCCTCGTCGCGGATCGTCCGGTTCGGCGCCAGCGGCGGCGCGATCGAGGGCACGCTCTCGATCAACGGGAAGACCCAGCCCGCCCGCCTGCAGGTGACCGAACCCGCGCCCGGCCGGTACCGCGGAACCGCCACGGTCCAGCAGACCGCTTTCGGGATCAAGCCGTACGTCGGCTTCTTCGGCGCGCTCAAGCTGAAGGACGAGGTCACGGTCGAGGTCGAGGTCAATCTCGCCGGGGCCGAGTCCGGCGGGTCGGCAGAGTCCGCGTGAAGTTCCTGGTCATCTGGAAGCTCGACCTGTCGCTGCTGTCACCGCACGTGGCGTCCGCGGTCGCGCGGATGCCCGCGTACGCCGAGCCGCTCGAGCGCTCCGGCCAGGTCGCCGGCCGTTACCACATCGTGGGCGCGCACGGCGGCGCCTGGCTGTACGACGTCGGCTCGAACGAGGAGCTCGAGCGGCTGATCGCGCTGATGCCCATCTACAACTTCGCGCACTACACCATCTACCCGCTGGCCGACATGCCCGACTGGGACCAGACCGGTGCCGCCTCCGGCGAGCCACCCGCGCCAGCGTGATCCGTCCGCTGCAGCGGGAGTAGCGGACAGCCGCGCTCCGAGGTAGAGCACGTTCCTCCCGGACGTTTATCCGATCTTTTCGGGAATCGCGGATTGCGCGAATCAGTGATTCGGTGAATACTCGGATCAGGAAGCCCGGTGCAAGCGAGCCCGAGGGGCCGGAGGTGACCGTGGCGGGCTATCAGACGGTGGCGCAGCGGAACCTGACCTGCGCCATCCGCATCAAGGAGCGGCGCCAGGAACTCGGGCTGACCCAGGCCGAGGTGGTCAAACGCGTCTCCCGGCACGGATCGCGGCTGTCCAACCAGGCCCTCAGCGCGATAGAGAACGGCCGCCGCCTGCCCGTGGGCCGCCTGCCCGACCTGGCCCTCGCGCTCGACTGCACCGTCACCTACCTGGTCGGACTCACCGCCGACCCGCGCCGCTGGTCGCCGGACAGGGAGGACATCACCGGCCCGTCGACCGCAACAGAAACATCAAAAACCTCACATGCCACTGAGGCACCGCCACGTGCCCGCCAGCCGGCTGTGACCGGCGCCCCGTCACGCCGCAACTGGATCCTCGGCCCCGACGTGCCGGACGTCCCAGCCGAGCTCAGCAACCGCGCCCACCAGCCCGACGTGCCGGCCCCACCCGTCAAGCCCAGCTAGACCCCGTTAGATCCCTGCCTACCGCGGAGGCCGCGATGAGGATTCCCCGGACCTTTGTCCCTGCCGTACCGTTGCTGCTCGCGGCCGTCCTCGGCGTCACCGCGTGCGGTTCCTCCTCTTCTTCGACGGCCGCGAGCGGTTCAGCCAGCAGCCCGGCGGGCACCTCCACCGTCCAGATCACCTTGTACACCTCGGTCACCCAGAACACCGTGACGGCCGTGCTGAACGGGTTCGAGAAGCAGCATCCGGGCATCAAGGTCAGCGTGTTCCGCGCCACCACCGGCCAGCTCAACGCGCGGATCGCCGCCGACGAGCACTCCGGCGGCCTGCGAGCCGACGTGATCTGGGGTACCGACCCGCTCTCGATGGAGTCCTACGCGCAGGACGGCCTGTTCCAGCCCTGGCCGCTGCCGAACCTGACCGGCGTGCCGCCCCAGGACAAGACGACGTACTTCTGGGGGACCCGCGAGCTGTACCTGGTCATCGTGGCCCACAAGGGGCTGACGCCGATGCCGACGACCTGGGCCGACCTGACCAGCCCGGCGTACAAGGGCAAGGTGGCCCTCCCGGACCCGGCCGCGGCGGGATCCGCCTTCGCGGCGCTCGGCTACTTCGACACCGCATCCGGGTTCGGCATGAACTTCTACCACGCGCTCAAGGCCAACGGCGCGGTCCAGGTCAGCACCATCCCCGAGGTGGTCACCGACGTCGCCGAAGGCCGCTATCAGCTCGGCATCACGCTGGACTCCGAGGTCCGGGCCGCGGTGAAGCAGGGCTCGCCGGTCGTGATGGTCTGGCCGACCGACGGCGCGATCTCGCTGTACAGCCCGATCGCCGAGACGGTGGCCGCGAAGGGGGCCGCGGGCGCGGCCACGCAGGCCCTGCTGCGGTACGTCCTGTCCCCGGCCGGGCAGACGGCGATCGGGAAGACCGGCTGGCAGCCGGTACTGCCCGGCATCGCGGGACCGCCGCGCCCGGCGGGCGCCACCGAGGTCTACCCGGGCTGGTCCGCGCTGTTCGGCAAGCAGAACCAGATTCTGCAGCAGTACCAGGCCATCTTCGGAGCCTGAGGCGGTGCGCGCCGCCACCGCGGCGGCCGCCGTTCTCGCGGCTGGCCTGATCGGCGCGCTGGTGGCGGTGCCGCTGGTCTCCCTCGGGCGGATCGCGGCCAGCGGCGGGCTGGCCGGGATATGGCAGTCGCTGAGCACGCCC
>JASHVM010000250.1:0-5328 GCA_030044595.1 Streptosporangiaceae bacterium | reverse complement strand
CCGGACGCCGCCGCTGACACGATCGTGGACAGAAACCGCCGGGAAATCCGGGGTTTCTGTCCACGACAATGATCCCGACTATCGGACCCGGGGTGACCAGACGCTGGCATGCCCGTACTGCGTCCCGCAGCCGCACCAGTCTCCCGGGTCCCGGCCCCTTCGGGTCCGAACCGGCGAGCCCTCGGCCGCGAAGGGATGCCGTCACCGTCCGGCGGGAGCACTGGGCGGGAATGGCTCCTGTCACCGTCGGCGGAAGCGCTGGCCGTCATGCGGTGCCGGCTCAGGCCGACCCGGGTACCGCCAGCTCGCCGAGCAGGGACCAGTCGTCCTGCGGGATCGTCATGTTGACGATCCGGGGCGTCTGGGCCAGATGAGGAGGCAGCGTCTGCTGGGCCTTCTTGAAGTGCTGGGACTGGACGTGCGCCGCCCCGGCCTGATCGTCGCGGAAGGCCTCGACCAGGACATACTCCTGCGGGTCAGCCACGCTGCGGAACCAGTCGAACCACAGGCAGCCCGGCTCGGCTCGCGTCGCCTCGGTGAACTCGGCGGCGATCTGCGGCCACCGGTCGGCGTCTTCGGGCCGGATCTTGAACTTGGCCGTAATAAAGATCATCGATCCTCCTTCGCCTGGCCACATTGGCAACAATGATCGCGCGATGTCAAGGGACCAGCGGTCTCACCAGGAGACACGGTCGTGATGCGCGCCGTGGTGGGCGTCGCGTCAGCCGTCAGCCACGGAGGGCGGCGGCGACCAGGCGGTCGGCTCGTTCCCGGGCGGCCGGCTCCTCGGCGATGGTGTCGGCCACGAACCGATCGGGATCCAGCCCGGCGCGTTCGGCCTGCAGGTTCCCGCCCGCGTCCAGCCAGCGCTTGAGCTGCGGGCCGTCGACCTCGGGGTGGAACTGGAGGGCCAGGTGCCTGCCGAGCCGGAACGCCTGCACGCCGGCCGCGTTGCGGGCCAGGATCGCCGCCTGCGGCGGCGGGAGGCAGCGGTCGCCGTGGAACTCCAGCCAGGGGCCGGGCGGGATCGCCTCGTGGTCGAGCGAGTCGACCATGACCCAGCCGATCTCCTGGCGGTCCATGGCCTCCACGCGGCCGCCGAAGGCGGCGCAGATCGCCTGGCCGCCGAAGCAGATCCCCAGTATCGGGATCCCGGCCTCGTCCGCCTCGCGCAGCCAGCTCAGTTCACTGGCGATCCAGGCGTCGGGGTCGTTGACGGAGCTGACGGCGCCGAGCACCACGACGTGATCGACGCCGGCGAGCGCGGGCAGCGGGCCGTGGTCGGGAAACAGGTGGACGGCCAGCTCGGCGCCTCGGGCCTGGAACGCGTCCGCGATGAAGCCCGCCGAGTCGATGTCGTGATGCCGGACGATGAGGACACGCATCAAGCTGGGCCGTAACCTGCGTTGCTCAGCATCCGCCGCAGGTCGACGACCATCTGGGCGTCGACGTCCTTGCCGGACGGAGGCTCGAGGAACTCGGTCTCGGATCCGATCGTGACGGCGACCTTGCCGTCGTGGTGCACGGTGACCGTGCCGATGGCCTCCAGCAGCGACAGCACCGCGGGCCATTCGATGTTGTGGCTCGTGGGGTGCTGGAAGATCTCGCGCAGCGTGTTCCGGTGACGATTATCTAGGTGCGGCTCCGGCGATGACATCCGTGCTCCTTTCTGGCTTGACCCTATGCTGGGCACGGCTGAGACATCGAAGGGGGTCCTGTTGTCTCGCGTGTCCGTGAGCAGAGCTGACGATACCCGCGCGGCGGCGCCGCAGGCGGATGGCCCGGGTGGCCACGTGCTGGTGGTCGGGGTGGACGGAGTCCGGTTCGACCGGCTCGGGGCAGGTACCACGCCGTCCATCTGGGCACTGGGCCAGGCCGGCTTCCTGGCCCCGGTGACCATCGATGAGGCGACGCCTACCTGGTCCGGGCCGTGCTGGGCGACGATCGTCACCGGCACGGGCGTGGCCGGGCACGGCGTCACGGACAACGACCTGACCGGTCACCGGCTGGCCGAGCACCCCGACTTCGTGACCGTGGCCACCCGCGCGGGGCTGGCTACGCTGCTCGCGGTCAGCGGGTGGCCGCCGCTCGCCCTGCCCGAGCACGGCGGGCCGCTGTTCGCCGAGGCCGGCCGGCGGGAGTTCGTCGCCGCGGCCGAGACCAGCGTGGCCGCCTGGAACGACGCCGACGAGACCGTCGCCAGGCTCGCCGCGACGATCCTGGCGGCGGACGGTCCCCGGTTGTCCTTCGTCTACCTGGGCGCCGTCGACATTACCGGGCATATCGCCGGAGCGGGCCAGGCCTACCGGGACGCGGTCCTGGCCGCTGACCGGCGAGTGGGCCGGCTGCTGGCCGCAGTCCGGTCCCGTCCCGGCTACGACCGGGAAGGCTGGACGGTCGTGGTGGTCACCGACCACGGCCATCTCGATCAGGGCGGGCACGGCGGCCGTGAACCCGAGGTCGCGACCGCGTGGGCGGCCGCCGCCGGCCCGGGCATCCGCCCGGACGGCGCGCGGCTGGTCACCCGCCAGGATCAGATCGCGCCGCTGGTGCTCGCCGCGCTCGGGTTGTCACCAGGTCCAGGGTAAGCGCGCAGGCCAGAACCACCCCGGTGCCGACCGCGGCGCCGGCCACCGCGTCGGTGAACGTATGCGCGCCGATAGCCACCATGGCCGCGGCGACGGCTGACGCCAGCAGCGCCGCCGCGAGCACCAGCAGCAGCCGGGCAACGGCGGGCACGCGGTGCCGGGGCGGATCGACGAGCAGGACCGCGCAGACGGCAGCCAGCGCGAACATGCTGGTGGCGTGGCCGCTGGGGAAGGACTGCCCGATGGCCTGGCCCACGGAGGGCTTGAGCACGTACTCGGTCAGGCCGGTGGCGGCGGACACGGCGACCGCAGCCAGGACGGCCCCCGACCACCGGCGAGTCGCCAGGCAGGCACAGACCAGCGCGAGGGTCATCAGCGTCACCGGTCTCAGCGTGCCGAAGTCGGGCAGCCAGTTGAGCAGCGCGGGAAACCGGGCCAGCCCGGCCTGGATCCGCGGGTCGATCGCCGAATCTAGCCCGCCGGGCTTGCCCCGCCCGGTGAGGAAGACCGCGAGAACCGCCGGGACCGCCACGCAGGCCGCCAGCAGCGCGGCGGCCGTCCAGCGCAGCCGTCCCGGTAGCAACCGCTGCGGCACCGGCTCGCGCCGGGATGCGCGCCGCAGGGTCCCCAGTTGCATCGGCCCATCGTACGTGCACTGCGCGGCCGCTCTTGGTGCGGCGGCGTGAACGCGGCCGGCGACGGGGGTGGTCAGGTGCGCGGGGTCAGGGCACGGTCAGGATCCGCGGACCGTCGGCGGTGACGGCGACGGTGTGCTCGGCGTGGGCCGCGCGGCTGCCGTCGCCGCTGCGGATGGTCCAGCCGTCGTCGTCGATGTAGTAGACGTCCTTCCCGCCGGCCAGGAACCATGGCTCGATCGCGATGACCAGCCCGGGGGCCAGCCGGCGGCCGCGCCTCGGCGGCCCCTCGTTGGGAATGTGGGGATCCTCGTGCATGGCCCGGCCGACGCCATGACCGCCGAAATCGGTGCAGATGCCGTAGCCCGCCGCGCGGCCCTCGGCGGCGATCGCCGCGGCGATGTCCCCGATCCGGGCGCCGGGTACCGCGGCGGCGATCCCGGCGCGCAGGGCGGCTTCGGTGGTCGCGATCAGGCGCGCGTCCTCCGCCCGCGGCGGGCCGATCGTGAACGAGATCGCGGCGTCGGCGACCCATCCGTCCAGCGCGGCACCGCAGTCCACGCTGAGCAGGTCACCGTCGGCCAGCCGGTAGCGACCCGGGATGCCGTGCAGCGCGGCGTCGTTGACCGACGTGCAGATGGCCGCGGGGAACGGGACCGGGGCGAACCTCGGGTGGTAGTTCAGGAACGGCGAGGTGGCACCGGCCTGCGCGAGGACCCCGCGGGCCGCCTGGTCGAGGTCGGTCAGCCGCGTCCCCGCCTTGGCCTGGGCGCGGACGGTCGCGAGGATCGCCGCCACGACCCGGCCCGAGGCACGCATCGCCTCGATCTCTCCTGGTGTCTTGATCTCGACCACGGGCAGCACCTCTCTTCGCGGTACCACTATCCCGCACGCCGCGGGACGTTGGTCACCGCGGCCTGCTGCCGAAAGGCCCTGGAGATGCCCGCTGCGGCGGAACGACGCTGGCCCGGGCGGCTAAGGCAGGTGAACGGCATGACTGAGACAGCCATCGGGGGGACGACGTCGATCCTGGCCGACCGGGCGGCCTACCTGATCGAGACCGCGGCCCGCGCGCCGTCGGTGCACAACACCCAGCCGTGGCGGTTCCGGGCCAGCCAGTCCGCCGTCGAGCTGTACTGCGACCCCCGGCGCAAGCTGCAGCTGGACCCGGCGGGCCGGGAGATGCTCATCAGCTGCGGCGCCGCCCTGTTCGGGCTGCGCCTCGCGGTGCGCTCGCTCGGGTACGAGCCCGTCGTCGAACTGCTCCCGGATCCTGGCCGGCTGCGGCTGCTGGCCCGGGTCAGGCTCGGTGCGGCGAAGCCGATGACGGTGGTGGAACGTGAGATGCTCCGGGCGCTGCCGCACCGGCACACGCACCGAGGACGTTTCGGGCCGGGGCCGCTGCCGGCCGGGCTCCTGGCCGGGCTCCAGCACGACGCGCTGGCCGAACGGGCCACGCTCGTCCTGGTCGAGCCGGGCCTGGCCTACGAGCGGCTGGCCTGCATCGCGCGCGCGGTATACCGGCGGCTCGAGCTAGAACCGCTGGCCGAGGCGGAGACGCGGCGGTGGAGCCGGAAACCGGGCAGCCAGGCGCGGGACGGGGTCCCGGCGTACGCGTTCCCCGGCTCCGCATTCCCAGGTCCCGCGGTCCCCGCGCCGGCGGTCCCCCGTTCCGCGGTCCCCGCGCCGGCGGTCCCCGGTTCCGCGTTCGCGGGTTCCGCTGTCCCGGGTTCCGCGTTCGCGGGTTCCGCTGTCCCGGGTTCCGCTGTCCCTGCGCCGGGCCGGCGCCGGCCCGGGCGGCTGCCGCAACGAGATTTCGACCTGGGCCGCGGTTTCGGGCGGCAGGAGGCCGGCGGACCGCCGCCTGCCGCCACCGCGGTCCTGGTCACCTCCGGCGACACCCGGGTCGACTGGCTCCGGGCGGGCCAGGCCCTGCACCGGCTGCTCGCGCACGCGGCCAGCCGGTGGGTGTTCGCCAGCCTGGACACCCAGTTGCTGGAGATCACGCTGATCCGCGCCCTGATCCGGGAGCGGCTGGCGCTGCCCGGCGCCCCGCAGATGCTGCTGCAGTTCGGCGTCGTCGATACCACGCACCCCACCGGCCG
>JASHVM010000249.1:0-8198 GCA_030044595.1 Streptosporangiaceae bacterium | reverse complement strand
AGCGAGAACCTGTGGGGCCGGGCGGCCCGGCTGGTCCGTTCCGGAACGCACCTGCATTCGCTCGAGCCGCTCCGGCGCGTGCTCTCCGAAGCGCTGCCCGGCAAGGACTTCGCCGACCTGGCGCTGCCGTTCCAGTGCGTGGCCGCCGGGATCGAGACGGCCAGCGCGCACTGGTTCAGCAGCGGCGCGCTGGTGCCCGCGGTCCTCGCCTCGTGCGCGGTGCCCGGGCTGCTGCCGCCGGTTGAGATCGACGGCACCCACTACTTCGACGGCGGCCTGGTGGATTCCATCCCGGTCGGGCGGGCCGTCGCGCTGGGCGCCAGCAACGTCTACGTGCTGCAGGTGGGCTGGATCGAGAGCCCGCTGGAGGTCCCTGCCCGTCCGTGGCAGGTGGGGCTGGTGGCGTTCGAGATCGCCCGCAGGCACCGGTTCCACGAGGAGATGCTGTCGCTGCCCTCCGGCGTCAGCGTTCACATCCTGCCCACCGGCGGGGACCGGCCGCCGCCCGGATTGTCACAGTTCCGTTATCGTGACCGGGCTAAGGTTGGGCAGAGCATCGAACGCGCGTACGCGGCGTCCGTGAATTACCTCAAGGCGCTGGCCCGGCGCTTATCTGGCCTCCTTTCGACAGGAGGGCCCATTGCTCCCACCCAGGCTGGTCCGCCGGCTGGTGCTGGCGCCGATGGTGATGGTCATCGCGCTCGGCGTCATCGTGCTGTCGCCCCTGCTGGGCCTGCTCGCGTTGCTGTTCGGGCTGGCCGGGCTGTCGCGCGCGGGCCGGATGCGGAACCTGCGGCTGCTGTCGTTCGCGGTGGTCTGGCTGACCGCGGAGATCGTCGCGCTGTTCATCTTGCTGGGCCTGTGGATCATCAGCGGGTTCGGCGGCCGGATGCGCACCGAGCCCTATCAGAGCCGCCACTACGCGGTCATCCGGCGGTTTCTCGACGCGCTGTACCGGGGGGCCGAGCGGACGTACGGGCTGCGCGTCGAGGTCGAGGAGCCGGAGCTCACCGGCCAGGAGCGGGCGGCGCGGCTGGCCCGCCCGGTCATCGTGCTCAGCCGGCACGCCGGACCCGGCGATTCGTTCCTGCTCGTGCATCAGCTGCTGAGCGTCTACGGCCGGCGCCCGCGGGTGGTCATGAAGGCCGCGCTGCAATTCGACCCCAGCCTGGACGTGGTCGGGAACCGCCTGCCCAACGTGTTCATCCACCACCGCAAGACCGGCGACAGCATCTTCACCGAGCAGATCGAGCGGCTGGCCCGCGGCCTGGATCAGACCGGGGCGCTGGTGATCTTCCCGGAAGGCGCGAACTGGACACCGGCCCGCTGGCACCGCGGCATCCGGCGGCTGGAGCACGCCGGCCGGCGCGACCTGGCCGCGCGCGCCAGGGACATGCCCAACCTGCTCCCGCCGCGGCCGGGCGGGACGCTGGCCGCCATCGCCGCCTGCCCCGAGGCCGACGTGATCTTCGTGGCCCACGCGGGGCTGGACACGATCCTTACCGTGGGCGACATCTGGCGGAGATTTCCCGTCGACCGGGTGCTGCGGGCCAGGTGGTGGCGGGTGCCGTCCGATCAGGTGCCGCGGGCGGCCGACCATGAGGCCCAGCTGCAGTGGCTGTACGAGTGGTGGGAGCGCATCGACACGTGGATCACCGAGCACCGGCCCGGCGGCGCGGTCCCGGCGGCCGTTCCGCTGGCGGACGGCGGCCCGGCCGAGCCGGTCGGCGAGTTATCCGGCGTTCTACCTGCTGGAACGACCGTGTCGAGAGCCGGCTGGACCCTGGCGGCGTTACTCGCGGGGCTGATCGGTGCGCACGTACCGGTCCTCCACCTGCTGTTTGGTGATGCTGAGTTGGATTCCGCCCCGGAACCCGGACACGTCGCCGGAGGGGATCTGCACTTCCTTGCTGCCCCACAAGTGCTCTTGGAGCAGCACGCAGGTGACTTTGCCGGTGTGCCGGTCGACGCCGAGCGCGCGGAGTTTCCCGATGTCGCCGTCGGTGGCGTGGACGCGGTCGCCGCCGTGCTCCTCCTGCTCATCCTCGGTCGGGCCGAGTCCTTCGGCGACGAGATCTATTTCTTCGATCACGTCTATCTGCCGGAAGTCCCTGCCGTCCACGACCTCATCGCCGTCGTCGGCAGGTCGCCAGCCTTCCCCCGAGGGGAGCAGCTGTACTTCGCCGTAGCCGGGCACCAGCTCGGCCACGGTCTCCTCGGCGGCGGGCAGGTCCCTGAATTCCTTCTCGGTCTCCCGGAGCCGGATGCTGCCCTCCACCGCGCCGGTAATCTCGCCCAGCGAGACAAGCCGGGCCAGCCCCTCCCGGTCCTTCGGTTCCACCACGAGATGGGTTGCTTGCCCGCTCCTCGCGTCGACGACCACGGACTTCACCTGGCCGCAGACCTCGGGCGAATCGGCACAGCGAACGCCGCCCCCCAGCACGAGCGTTATCTCTTCCATCGCCACCTTCCTCGTTTCTACGGACTCTAGCGCGGCCTGCGCCAGCGCCTGCCGTCGCCGACCCGGCCCGCCTACGGCTCGATCCGCACGCGCGCGATGCGATCGTCGCGGCTGGCCCTGGTCCCGAGGATCCGCGGCCCTAGCCGGCGTGATCGATGTGCACGGGTGGCAATTGCTCCACCTGCTGCTTGGTCATGTTGAGCCGGATCCCGTCTTCGACCCCGGTCACCGCACTGACCGGGATGGCGACCTCCTTGCGCCCCCACAGGTGGCCCTCCCGGAGCAGCACGTGGGTCACCCGGTGATCGCCCGGATCGGCCAGGAAGCCCTCCACCTGCCCGATCTCGCCATCCAGGGCATGGACCGGCTCTCCGGGACCCACCTGCGCCTCACCCACCGGGACAATATCTTGTTCGACGACCAGCGCCGGGGTTGGAATCCCCGCGTACGGCGTCATCCCGACGGGGCCGCCGATCCCCAGGCCCGGACCTTCCACCAGCTCCCGCTCCTCGGCCGGTTCGAGCCGGTCGAACTCGGCGATCGTGCAGCGCAACCTGATCTCGCCGGCCGCGCTGTCGACCAGGCCCAGGGGAACAAGCCGGCCGGGGTGCTGCCGGTGCTTCGGCTCGATGACAAGATGCGTGACCGTGTCGCCGGCCGGATCCACGATCATGCGGCGCAGTTCCCCGCACGGGCCGTCCGAGCAACTCGCCTTGGCCCCGATCGCGAACTGCATCTGCTCTGCCATTGCCGCGTTCTCCCTTTCCCTGATCGTCCCAGACCGCCGGGTTGATCAGTTACTCCGACCCGTACCGTGAGCGGCACCGAGGCCGTCTTGTTCTGAACTTAGACCATTGAGACACGCCGCGGTGGCTCGCGTTGTGGTCACCCCGCGCCGATAACCAGGCACGTCCTCCGGCCTGTATCCAGACCGGCGGATGCCCGTCGGCCAGGACGCCCCCGTTCCCGCACGCGATGGCCTGGCACCGCATGGTAGCGGTGCCAGGCCATCATGGGGTCTGGCGGATCAGCCGGCGGAGGCGGGCTCCGCGCTGATCGCGCCGAGCGCCTCGTCGATCGAGCTGGGCGAGCAGTCCTTTACCTTTACCGATACGCGGAGGCGCGGTCCCGACCGGAGCTGGGCGACCCCGGCCACGGCTGTTGCCGACAGCGTTCCGTCAGGCCCGGCGTGGCCGACGGCGAGGATGGTGGCGCCGACCTGCAGCTGGCCCGGGCTGGCGTGGGGTATTACGACGAGCGTGGCGCCGGAGGTGGTCACCGGAATCCGCGTTCCGCTGGACGTCACGAGGGTGAAGCCGGCGGTGCTCGCGTCGGCCACGGTGCCCTGGACGGGGACGAAGCCGGCCGGGTTCACCGCGCTGAACGGCTGTCCGACGGTGACGATGGCGGCCTGGATCGTCCCGTCAGACCCGGAGCCGCGCACCATGACTGATGCGCCGTCGGTGATATCGCTCAGCAACGGTCCGGACATGGACACAAATCTGGTTGCCGTCGTGGTCACGGTCACCGGCTGGCCGCTGGCTGTCCTGATGACCAGGCTGCCGCCGTTCACCTGCTCGAGCGTCCCGTCGGCCTGCTCGATCTGGGAGCACCCGGTGACCGCGGTGAGGGCCGTCTGGGTGCCCGGACCCGATAGGCGCACGTGCACTAGCCCGGTCGCAGCACCGACCCCCACGAGCAGGACGAGCGCGGCTGCCGCGCTGCCGGCCACCAGCAGGGCGCGCCGCCAGGGGCCTGCCGGTACGCGCCGTCCGGCGCGCCGCGGCCGGGCAGGCTGGGCTGTCTCCGGCGCGGCCGCCGCCAGGCCGCGGACCCCGTCGGCAACGAGGTTCCAGCGGTTCGCTTCGCGCTGGCAGTGCTCGCAGCTGGCCAGGTGCTCCCGAGCCCGGTCACCTACCGGCTGGCCGGCGGCCCCGGCGATCAGGTCACCGAGGTCCAGGTGCGGGTAGCGGGTGTCAGCAGGGTCTGCGTTCATCGGTTCTGGCCCTTCTCGTTAAGTGTCCGGTTCAGTGCGGTACGCGCCGCGGCCAGGCGGCTCTTCACCGTCCCGACCGGGATCTCCAGCACGCCCGCGACCTCGGGGAGGCTGAGCCCGGAGCCGAACGCAAGGCCCAGCACCTCCCGGTGGGCTGCTGCCAGCTCGCGGATCGCAGCCCGCACCTCGGCCAGTTCGGCCCGATCTAGGGCCATGGCCTCCGGCCCCGGACCGGAACCCGGCTGATCGGCCAGGAAGGCGTCATCCACCACCCGCAGCCGACGGCCTCGCAGCCGGTCCCGGGTCTGCCGCCGGGCGATGGCGATCACCCACGAACGCACCGACGACTCGCCCCGGAAGGAGCCCGCCGCGCGCCAGACGGCGAGCATCGTGTCCTGCACGATCTCCTCGGCCAGCACCCGCTCACCGGTCACCAGCAGAACCTGCGCGAACACCACCCGGCCGTGCTCGCGGTAGAACGCGGCCATCGCATCCTCATCGCCCTGGCCGATCCTGCGCAGCAACTCAGCATCGTCGCACGCAGGATCGTGACTGGCGGTGAAGGTGGCTGCGCCGAGGTCGTGGTGTGGATCGTTCACCGGTAACCTCCCGAATGGATTCGCTCGGAAAGTAAGTAGCAACAAGCGCCGGGGCAGTTTGGCTCGCCGCCGAGTTTTCTCGCTAGTTGAATGGTGGTAGCCAGATCGCCACCGGACAATGTCGGGGTAGGACTTGGTTCCAGGGAACGTAGACCACGGGTTTCATCACCGTGACGATGAAGGCGACCGGCGTCCGCGTGACAGTCGTCCCGGGTGGGAAAGGATGGCGTGATGAGCGACGACCGCGACCACACCATCGCCACCGCCACGGTGCCAAGTAAGAAAAGGCCGTCCGGCGTGCGCATCGACACAGGCGGCCGAGGCAGTGGGGTGTACTGATCCCATGACCAAGCGGATCGTCGTCATCGGGGCGGACGCGGCCGGGATGAGCGCGGCCTCGCAGGCCAAGCGAATCGCAGGCGACGCGGTCAGGATCGTCGCGTTCGAGCGTGGAGCGTACAGCTCCTACTCTGCCTGTGGCATCCCGTACTGGGTAGCCGGCGATGTCGACGCGCCGGAGCATCTGGTCGCCCGTTCGCCGGACGCACACCGGCGCAACGGCATCGACCTTCGGATGCGAACCGAGGTGGAGAAGATCGACCTCGCGGCCGGACGGGTACTCGCTCATGACCTGGCCGCGGGGCGGTCGTTCCAGGAGGGCTTCGACTCTCTCGTCATCGCGACCGGCGCGGTCCCGGTTCGACCGCCGCTGCCCGGCGTAGACGCCATCGGCGTGTTCGGCGTGCAGACACTCGATGACGGCGCCGCGCTCCTGGCGGATCTGCACCACGCCCAGCCACGGCGGGCCGTGGTGGTCGGCGGGGGCTACATCGGCGTGGAGATGGCCGAGGCGCTGGTGCGGCGCGGGGTCGCCGTCACCATCGTCGATCAGGCCGCGCAGCCGATGACTACGCTCGACCCAGACATGGGGGCGGCGGTACACCGGGCCGTGGAGGACATCGGCATCGATGTGCGCACCGACACCGCCGTCATCGGATTCGAGGCCGGCAACGACCACAGGATCCGCTCGGTGCTGACCGCCGACGGCTCAATCCCGGCCGACGTCGTCGTCCTCGGCCTCGGGGTACGGCCGAACACTGCGCTCGCGCAAGATGCGGGCCTGGCGCTAGGTGATCACGGCGGCTTGCGCACGAACGTGCAGATGCAGGTCCTGGGCCACGACCATATCTGGGCAGGCGGCGACTGCGTGGAGGTCCTCAACCTGGTTTCGGGTGAGTACCAGCATGTGGCGCTCGGTACCCACGCCAACAAGCAAGGCCGGGTCATCGGGCACAATCTGGCCGGCTCCTACGCCACGTTTCCCGGGGTGGTCGGTACGGCGGTGAGCAAGGTGTGCCATCTGGAGATCGCCCGGACCGGCCTGCGCGAGCGCGACGCCATACGCGCCGGGTTCGAATACGTCACGGTAACCGTGCGGTCTACCACGAAGGCCGGCTACTTCCCGGGTGCCCAGCGGATGAACGTCAAGATGATCGCCGAACGCCGCACCGGGCGTCTGCTGGGAGTGCAGATCGTCGGCCAGGAAGGATCGGCCAAGCGGATCGACACCGCTGCGACGGCGCTGTGGAACCGGATGACGGTCGAAGAGATGACCGCCCTGGATCTCGCGTACGCTCCGCCATTCGCGCCGGTGTGGGATCCGATTCTCGTGGCGGCACGGCAGGCCGCCGGGGCAGTGCGCCAGGCCGGCGCCAGCCGGCGATGACCGCGTCTGACCCGCCCGGGGACCGGTCTCACTCGCTGCCGGTCAGCGCGGCGAGCACGTCGGGGAAGATGGCATCGGCCCGGGCGTGCAGCTCGTCGTCGGTCAGCAGCTGGACCGGATGGGGAATGTAGACCATGCGGGCGCCCGGCATGCCGAGCCGGCGTGCCTGCTCGATGGCTTCGTCGGCGAACGGTGCCGTCGCGATGCCGACCGCCGGGACGCCCCGGCGCTCGAGGTGAACCAGGTCATGCAAACTGCACGACGTGCATGAGCCTCAATCGGCGAGGGCCTCCACGACCAGGTCGGCCCGTGCTGCGATGTCGCCGATCAGCGCGAGGGCGGCCGGTTTGGAGAAGATTTCCTTCGTCGTGCGCGCTGTGGCCGCGCCCGCCGCTTGCAGCAGCGTCTCGATCCGGTCGAGGAACTCGGCACCGCGGTTCTTCCTGATGTCGAGCAGCACCACCCGGCGCCCGCTGATGCTGGCCGGGCGCGGCGCGAGCGGCTCGGCCGCCCGGACGCGCTCGTCGAACGGGCTCACGTAGTCAGCGGCCACGGCGATCCCACCTCCCGGGATACGATCTGGGATCCCATGCCGGTGCATGGGCCCAGGACTGCAGAGTAACGCCCGGCCTCGCCACCGGCCACGATCAGGACGATGGCCTCCGGCGACGCCCACTTGGGCACCTGGGCGGCCGGGTCAGCGGCGTGCACGAACGGGGTCGTCTCGCCGCGGCGCAGCTCGGCCGCGGGCTTGTGCACCGCATCGAACATGAAGCGGCGCAGCTGCTGTTTGGTCCATCCGGCGGCGCGGAACATCTCGGCGTGCTCCGGGCAGATCACGAACACCGACGGCTCCTCTAGCGGCCACCAGTTGGTGCTCCAGGCGCTGGCCGCTGCCCACGCGAGGACCCAGGCGAGATCCTCGGGGGTGCGGCTGCGGTGGTCGGAGATCGACAGCGGCGCGTCGCTGCCGATGAGCGTGACGACCGACTGGCCGGGCCGGAAACCGCGCTCGACGTGCAGCGGCTCCCAGGGGGTCGCTTCCTCGTCCTCGGCGACGCAGAACCCGACCTTCCCCATCTGCCCCTGGGTCGCCCGGTCCAGCCTGCCGGGCATCGCTCCGCCGGTGAGGGTAACGAGCAGCCGCAGCGCCCGGCCGATGGTCAGGTTCGCCCGGAATCCCGGACCGAGCGCGCCCATGCCGCTGTTCAGGCCGATCGTCTCCCGCACCGGCCCGTTCACGACCACCAGCTGCCCGGCGGGCTGGGTGGTCACCGCCTGGCCGTGGAGGTTGAACGCGGGATCGAGCGCGGCCCGCGCGGCCGCGACCACGACCGGGAAGTAGGCCGGCCGGCAGCCGGCCAGCACCGCGCAGGCCGCGACCCGCTGCAGCGTCGCCTCGCCCATGTCGGGCGG
>JASHVM010000248.1:0-6186 GCA_030044595.1 Streptosporangiaceae bacterium | reverse complement strand
GTCCTGCGCAAGCACATCTGGGAGTTCGTGCTGCGCACGCTCATCCAGCCGTTCCTGCTGTGCTTCGTGTTCTTGTACGTGTTCCCGAAGATCGGGCAGGGCATCGGAGGCGGCCGAGGCCCGGAGGCGGAGTCGGCCTTCGCGACCATCTTGGTGCCGGGGGTGGTCGGCATCTCGGTCATGTTCCAGGGCGTGCAATCCATCGCCCTGGCCATGGCCCAGGAGTTCGGCTTCACCCGCGAGATCGAGGACCGGGTGCAGGCGCCCTGCCCGATCTGGCTGGTGGCCATCGAGAAGGTGCTCTCCGGCGCGGCCCAGGGGCTGCTGTCGGCGGCCATCGTGCTGCCGATCGCCTCGGTCGTGCACGCGCCCGGGGTGGAGGCCCACCTGACCCTGCACTGGTGGATCATCGTCACGTTCGTGCCGCTGGCCTGCCTCGCCATGGCCGGCCTCGGCCTGGTCCTGGGGACCAGCTTCGAGCCGAGGAACATCGGCCTGATGTTCGGCTTCATCATCTTGCCGATCACGTTCCTCGGCGGCACCTACTACTCGTGGACCAAGCTCGCCCCGGTGGAGGTGGGGGGCTGGCACTGGCTGCAGACCATCGTGCTGATCAACCCGCTCATCTACGTGAACGAGGGGATGCGGGCCGCGTTCACCAGCGCGCCGCACATGCACCTGTACGTCGTCTACCCGGTCGTGATCGGGTTCGGCGCCCTGTTCCTGGCCATCGGGCTGCGTAACTTCCGCCGCCGCGTGCTGTCCTGACCCGCTCCGGGCGGCTGGCCCGCCCGGGCACCCCGCCGCGGCACCGGCCTCAGGCGGTCGCGGCCCCGGCCTCGGCCAGGCTGGCCCGGACCTCGTCCATGTCGAGCTCGGCGGCCTTGGTGACCAGCTGCTCGAGCGCGGCCTCCGGCAGCGCGCCGGGCTGCGCGTACAGCACGATGCCGTCGCGGATGATCAACAGCGTCGGGATGGACGAGATGTTGAACGCGCCCGCCAGCTCGGGCTGGGCCTCGGTGTCGACCTTGCCGAACACCGCGTCGGGGTGCCGCTCCGATGCCTTCTCGAAGATCGGCCCGAACATCCGGCACGGCCCGCACCACGCCGCCCAGAAGTCGACGAGGACCAGGCCGTCGCCGCTCACCGTCGAGTTGAAGTTGTCGGCCGTCAGCTCGACCGTCGCCATCATCCGCCTCCTCGCGTTAGATACCCGCAGGGGTATCTACAACGTCCGGTCCCGGATAATTCCTGACGATCGACAATCATTTCTCCGAACGGGCCGTGGTGCGTCCGGCCCCGGCCGGCCCGTTCCGCCGCCACCGTCCCGGACGGTCACCGGCCCGTGCCCCTCCGCCCGCCAGTCAGGCGAGCGACAGGAAGAGCTTCTCCAGCCGCGCGCGTTCGGCCGCCGCGTGCTCGCCGCCCGCCTGCTCGTCGAGCACGCACCGGCAGAGCCCGCTGGCGATGATCTTGAAGCCGGCCCGGTCGAGGGCGCGCGCCGCCGCGGCCAGCTGCGTCAGCACGTCCTGGCACTCCCGGCCGTCTTCGATCATCCGGATCACGCCGCCGATCTGGCCCTGAGCCCGGCGGAGCCGCCGGACCACGTCCGTGAGCTCCTCGCTGTCCACGTTCACGCCCGACAGGATATACCCCTCCGGGTATGGGTTGTGCTGGCCGGCCTGCGTCCCGGGACGCAGGCGTTGCCCGTGGCCCGGCGCCGACCGAAAATGGCCTCGTGACGGCCGTCCTGCCGCGCGAACTCGTTAGGAGGCTCCGATGAGCCTGCACGGGCTGCTATCGGTCACGATCGGCGTGCCGAACGTCGAGGAGACCGCCGCTTACTACGCCGAATTCGGCCTCACCGCCCAGGCCGGCGGCTGGTTCAGCACGGTCGACGCCGGCCAGCAGCTGCGGATCCTGCGCGCGCCCACCCGCCGCCTGCTCGAGCTGCGCGTCGGCGCCGATGACCCTGACGACCTGGCCCGCGCCGCGGCGAACCTCGCCCGTCTCGGCGTGCCCGGGGAGCTGCGCGGAACCAGCCTGGACGCCGCCGAGCCGGTCACCGGCGTCCGCGTCGCCCTGGACGTCGCCCCGCGCACCCGCCAGCACCCCGTGCCGGCCAGCGTCTACAACGGTCCGGGCCGGTTCGACCGGCCGGGCGGCCGGGCGCCGGGACTGATGCGGCCCGGCCGGGTGCGCCCCCGCAAGCTGGGCCACGCCGTCCTGGGCAGCACCGACTACCGCGCCACGATGGCGTTCTTCGTCGACGGGCTCGGGTTCAAGGTCAGCGACCGGATCAAGGACGTCGGCGCGTTCCTGCGCTGCTCCATCGACCACCACAACGTGCTGGTCATGGCCGCGCCGGTGAGCTTCCTGCACCATACGTCCTGGCAGGTCGACGACGTCGACGACGTCGGCCGCGGGGCCTGCGCGATGCTCGAGGGCAGGCCCGAGCGGCACGTGTGGGGCCTCGGGCGGCACTACGCGGGATCGAACTTCTTCTGGTACCTCAAGGACCCGGCGGGCAACTTCTCCGAGTACTACTCGGACATGGACTGCATCGTCGACGACCAGCTGTGGACGCCGGAAGACCTCGAAGGAGCGCGCGGCCTGTACGCCTGGGGACCGCCGCCGCCGCCCTCGTTCATGCACCCGGAGGACCTCGCCGCGATGATGACCGGAGCCCACTCGGCGCGCTGACGCCCGCCGCCAGGTCGTGGCGCGGGTCACGGCCCGCCTCCTCCGCCGCCCTGCCGTTCCCTGAGCCGGCCGGCCTGCGACCCAGGCCCGCGCGGACTGCCGGGCGGCCCGTTCAGGAAAGAGATCTTCTCACCTGGTGCGAAAAGGCCGCCGATTCCGGCGTCCCCGCGGAATCAGGCGGATCTCGGTAGGACCGAAGGCCGAAGGTTCAGGACTTTTGGCCTTAGCCGCCCCTCCGCCGGTCGTTCGACAATGCCATGGTCCGCTGGCCCAGCAGCGGGCAACTGGCAAAACTCTGCTGGGTGGACGAGAACCGCGGTCACCGCTGGTGAGCGGTCCGGTTGCTCTGGATTGGTCGATCAGAAAGGGCGTGCAGAATGATCAATCAATTGTGGGGGCCGGTGTTCGACCTGGTGGGAAACGGCGGCTTCAAGGCCTGGACCTTCAGCTGGTTTTTCCTTAAATACGGCAACCTCATCGAGATGATCTTGGTCGTGCTCATCTTCGTTGTCGGGATGTTCCTTAACCTTCCGGGCGGAAAGGCCGAGACAGGGAGGCACCAGCGATGACCGGGCCCGCTTCCACATCACGTACCGCCGCGCGGCGAGGTGCCCGGTGAGCGCCGAGGGCGTCGCCGCGACGCCTCCGCCGCCGGATCCGGTGACCAACGCCACCGGCACCGAGCAGTTCTCGTGGACCCGGCCGAGCCCGTGGCTGCGGGGCTACCTGGTCCGCAACTTCCCGCTGCGCAAGCTGCTGCCCGACCGCGAGCCGGCGTACGTCTCCTCGGTGCTGTACACGATGGGCGTGCTGACGCTGGCGGCGCTCATCTGCGCGGTCATCAGCGGTGCGATCCTCGCGCTGGGCGGCGTCTCGTTCTGGCACACGAACTCCTTCGGCGCCTTCATGAACAGCATTCACTTCTGGAGTGTGCAGGCCATGTTCTTGTTCATGGCCGTGCACTTCATCACCAACTTCTTCACGATGAGCTGGCGCGGCGGGCGCGGATGGACCTGGATCACCGGCGTAATCGCCTTCATCCTTTCCATCCTGACCTCCTTCACCGGCTTCCTGATCATGACTAACTGGGACAGCCAGTGGATCGGCCAGCAGGCCAAGGACGCGTTCAACGCGTTGGGCATCGGAGCGATATGGAACGTGATGAACACGGGCCAGCAGATCACCGTGCACGTGGTCTTCACGACCGCCCTGCTGCTGTTCATCGTGTCTGTTCACATCGGCCTGATCCGCCGTCGGGGCGTGGCCCCGCCGCCCGGCGCGGAGGCGCTCGAGGTCGCCGACGACGAGCCCGGCCAGCCGGCGGGCGTGAGCTGAGGAGGCAGCGATGGCCACGCGCACCAAGCGGCACCCGCTGCGCACCTGGCGCGGTCCCGAGCGCCCGTACGACCTCATCGCCGAGGGCACGATCGCGGTCGTCTTCGTGGCCGTGCTGTGCATCCTGGCCGCGAGCCTGTGGGGATCCCCGGACGGCGGCCTCACCTACCCGGGCGGTCCCAAATCCCCGGCCGGGCAGGCGTTCAGCGCTAAGTACTGGGACGTCAACGACCCGTCCGACCTGGCCCAGACGGCCGTGCAGGAGCTGGCCGGCGGGACCACGACGGCCGGGTACGGCCCGCCGTTCAACCAGACCACCGGAGCCTCGCAGGAGTTCCTCGGGATCGCCCCGGCCGAGATCGCCAAGGCCATCTTCGGCCTGACCCTCCCGATCAACACCGCCAACGACTTCGTCCTGGCCCCGGTCTCACAGCTCGCCGCGCCGTCCAACCCGGCCGTCGCGGCGGCGATCAGCCGGTACAAGGCGGCCGGCGGGGACCTGGCGCCCGGCGCGGCGGCCGGCCAGATCGCCTCCTCCCAGCAGATGACCTGGCTGAACAACTACGCCAAGGCGCTGGCCGCCAGCAGCGCGAAGTTCACGCCGACCTCGATCACGGTCAAGGCGGGCAACTACGGGCCGGTCCCGACCATCATCACGGCCGAGCTGGCCATCGCGAACAACGGGAGCCTGGACGGCTACTTCCAGGGCAGCCCCCAGCAGCTGGGCACGAACACCACGATGGGGACGATGTTCTTCAGCGACGGCACGCTGTGGGGCAACATCGCCGAAGCCCAGGGCGTGGGCGGCGACCAGTGGGGCGTCATGAACGAGCTGTGGAACTTCCCCGGCCAGGTCTGGCTGTGGCTGTACGCCGGGATGTACCAGATCCCCGCGCTGAACCCGTCGACCAACGCCAACCTGGACCTGGACGTGGGCCTGCTCATGATCGTGCTCGGGTTCCTGCTGCCGATGTTTGCGCCGTGGATCCCGGTCATCAACCGCATTCCCCGGTGGATCCCGCTCTACAAGATCATCTACCGCAAGTACTACGCGAGCATGGCCCGCGGGCAGCCGCCCGCCGAGGTCCCGGAGGAGCCAGTCTCGCCACCGTCCGCGCCGCGAGGCGGGCCGCCGACGCCCGGATGACCGGCCCGGGTGTCCGCCGCCCGAACCCGCCGGGCAGCAGCAGCCGGGACGACCGGCATCCCGCCGGTCGCCGAGCCTGGCCCGGGTGCGCCATGGGAGGGCACCCGGGCCAGGTGCTGCCGTCCCGCGGCCGGCCGGTTCCGCGGGGTGGCTTAAGATCGGCCCGTGGACGGTGCGCAGGCGCTGATCGGCAGCCTGGTCGGAGCGGCTTGCCGACCGTGACGGCTAGCCGCCGGACCGCGGGGCGGCTGCGATGCGGCCGAGCCAGGCGGCCAGCTGGCTGGCGTCGGCGACCTGGCAGCGGAAGCCGATGTAGCCGTCGGGGCGGACGGCGGTCACGCCGCGGCCTGGGCTGCTGGTGACGCGGTGGACGCTGATCAAGCGGCCGGGCGGGGTACCGGGCCGGTCGGCGTCGCGGTCCAGCAGCACGTGCACGCCGGGCCGGGCGATCAGCTCGTGCAACCGGATGCTGCGCCCGCCCGCGCTGACGGTCTGATCGGGCAGCCGGTCGCCCGCCCGCGGTCCGCCGCGCCGGCGCGGCGTTCCCTCGACCGAGAGCGGGCTGTGCCGGTAGCTCACCCGCAGCTGCGACAGTGTCCGGGCCCCGCCGGCGACCAGCCGGCGGCGGCGCATGAGCACGGGCAGGAGCGGGGCGGCGAGCGGCAACAGCCCGCCGCGGAACGCCGACGGGAGACGGCCGGTGGACGCCTCGCCCCAGAAAGCCAGGTGCGTCACGGCCAGGAACTGGCGAGCTACCGGCCGGCGCTCCAGGTTGTACGAGGCGAGCAACTCCGTCACGTCTGGTGTCGAGCCCGCGAACGCAAGTTTCCAGCCCAGGTTGGCTGCATCCTGGATCGCGGCGTTCATGCCCTGGCCGGTGGCCGGGGAGTAGGCGTGGGCGGCATCCCCGGCGAGGTACAGCCGTCCCCGCCGGAACCGTTCGGCCAGCCGGTGCTGCAGCCTGATCCGCGAGGACCAGGCGAGTTCGGTGATCCGCGCGC
>JASHVM010000247.1:0-5114 GCA_030044595.1 Streptosporangiaceae bacterium | reverse complement strand
GAGCCGGGCCAGGCCCGCGACCGGGCACCCCGCGCGTCCGGCCGCGCCGACGAGCCGACGGTCCGCGACCTGTTGCTGTCGGTCTCGCCGCCGCGGGTCCAGCGGGCCGCCGCGCGGCTGGACGCCGCCGAGCTGGCGATGATGGAGCGCGACGACGAGCGCACCCAGCTGCGCTACGCCGCGGCCCTGACCGAATGGGGCGAGGCGGGCGGGTACGCGGCCGAGGTGCACTGGGATGCCTGCTGCGTCGCGGCCTTCGGGGTCCCTTTCGACCAGTGCCGCTGGCGCGACGTCGGCACGCTGTCCGGCGGGGAGCAGAAACGGCTGGTGCTCGAGTCGCTGTTGCGCGGGCCTGACGGCGTGCTGCTGCTCGACGAGCCGGACAACTACCTGGACGTGCCCGGCAAGCGCTGGCTGGAGGAGCAGCTGGCCGCGACGCCTAAGACCGTGCTGCTGGTCAGCCACGACCGGGAGCTGCTCGCGGCCTGCGCGCAACGCATCGTGACCGTCGAGGACTCCCGCGTCTGGGTGCACGGCGGCGGTTTCTCCGGCTACGCGAAGGCACGCGCCGACCGGATCAGCCGGCTGGAGGAACTGCGCCGCCGCTGGGACGAGGAGCACGACAAGCTGAGGGAGCTGGTCCGTACCTACCGGCAGAAGGCCTCCTACAACTCGGACATGGCATCCCGGCTGCAGGCCGCGGTCACCAGGCTGCGCAGGTTCGAGGAGGAAGGCGCGCCCGAGCAGGCCCCCAGGGAACAGAACGTGAGGATGAGGCTGCGCGGCGGGCGCACCGGCAAGCAGGCCGTGATCTGCGAGAACCTGACGCTGACGGGTACTACGGGCTCGTTCGGCACGGAGATCTGGTACGACGACCGGGTGGCGGTGCTCGGCGCGAACGGGTCGGGGAAGTCGAGCTTCCTCCGCCTGCTCGCGGGGGAGCAGGTGCCGCACGAGGGCATGGCGCGGCTCGGCGCGCGCGTGGTGCCAGGTTTCTTCGCGCAGACCCACGCCCGGCCTGACCTGGCCGGACGGACCCCGGCCGAGATCTTGATGACCGAGCACGCGCTGCTCATCAACGAGGCGATGGCCGCGCTGGCCCGGTACGAGCTGCACAGTTGCGCGCGCCAGCCGTTCGGCACGCTGTCCGGCGGGCAGCAGGCCAGGCTGCAGATCCTGCTGCTCGAGCTGGCCGGCGCCACGCTGCTCCTGCTCGACGAGCCGACCGACAACCTCGACCTGCCGAGCGCCGAGGCGCTACAGCAGGGCCTGGAGTCCTACCAGGGCACCGTGCTCGCCGTCACGCACGACCGCTGGTTCGCGCGCTCGTTCGAGCGGTTCCTCATCTTCACGCCAGACGGCGGCGTCCGCGAGACCACCGAGCCGGCCTGGGACTGACGCAACCGCCCCATGGACCCCGTCAATCCCCGTAGGCCGCCAGGCCGGGCGGATGTGCGCGGAGGGTCTTTACGGGGGGAAACCCCACCCCAAACAGGGGTGGTGACCGCGTTCCCCCGCGGGGCGCCTCCTTCATAGCGTGAACCTCAGTGGCAATCGAGCGTGCCCAACCGGACGGGGGCTGGGCACGCTCCGCAAGAGAACTTGAGAAAACGACGGGAGGCTTTCTCATGATCGAGGCACGCGGCCTGGTCAAGCGTTACGGCTCCACCACAGCCGTGGACAACCTCAGCTTCGACGTCCGGCCCGGGACGGTGACCGGCTTCCTCGGCCCGAACGGCGCCGGCAAGTCGACCACGATGCGGATGATCCTCGGCCTGGACCGGCCGGACGCCGGGCAGGTCAGGATCAACGGCCACGGCTACCACGAGCTGCGCTGGCCGCTGCGCGAAGTCGGCGCGCTGCTCGAGGCCAAGGCGTTCCACCCCGGGCGCACCGCCCGCTCGCACCTGACCGCGCTGGCGGTCAGCAACGACATCCCGCGCCGCCGCGTCAATGACGTGCTCGAGATCACCGGCCTGGCGAAGGCCGCGGACCGGCGCGCGGGCAAGTTCTCCCTCGGCATGGCCCAGCGGCTGGGCATCGCCGCCGCGCTGCTCGGCGACCCGGCGGCGCTGTTGCTCGACGAGCCGGTGAACGGGCTCGACCCCGAGGGGATCCGCTGGATCCGCGGCCTGCTCAAGAACCTGGCCGCGCACGGGCGCACGGTGCTGATCTCCAGCCACCTGATCAGCGAGGTGGCGCAGACCGCCGACCAGCTCATCGTGATCGGCCGGGGCCGGCTGCTGGCCCAGACCACGGTCGCCGAGCTGTCCGCCCGCAGCACCTCGCTGGAAGAGGCGTTCTTCCAGCTCACCGACGGCAGCGCCGAATACTCATCCGACTACGCCGCTGACTACACCCTGAGGAGCGTGTCATGACCACCGCGACGCTCAGCCACGCTGCCCGCCCCGGCGCCGACCAGGCCGAAGGACGCTACGGCTTCCGGACCGTCGCCCGGATGGAGTGGCTGAAGCTGCGCAGCGTCCGCTCCACCTGGTGGACCCTGCTGGTCTTCGCGGCGGGCATGATCGCCATCGCCATCCTGGTTCTCGCCCATCAGCACTGGGCCACGATGTCGCCCCAGGACCGGGCCTCGTTCGATCCGACCAACGACAGCTACGCCGGCCTGCTCGTCGGCCAGCTCGCCATCGGCGTCCTCGGGGTACTGGCGATCACCACCGAGTTCTCCTCGGGCCTGATCCGAGCCACGTTCGCCGCGGCACCGCGCCGCCCGCTGGTCCTGGCGGCCAAGGCGGCGGTGATCGCCGCGGTGGCGCTGGTCGCGGGGGAGATACTCGCCTTCGCCGCCTTCGCCGTCGGCGAGGCGGTACTGAAGGCCCCGGCCCCGCACGCCACGCTCGGCCAGCCGGGCGTGCTCCGGGCGGTGCTGATGGCCGGCGCGTATCCCGCGCTGGTCGGCCTCATCGGCCTCGGTCTCGGCGCGGTCATCAGGCACACGGCCGGAGCGATCTGCGCCGTCGTCGGGATGCTGTTCGTGCTGCCGCTGATCTTGGTGCCGCTGGGCACCTCGATCCAGAACTCGGTCGGGCCGTTCCTGCCGATGCTGATCGCGGAGAACTCGCTCACCGCGGTCAAGCCCGTGGCGCACAGCCTGTCACCGGGCGTCGGGTTCGCCTTGCTCTGTCTGTACGCGGCCGCGGCCCTCGCGGCAGGATGCTGGGCACTGGCCCGCCGCGACGCGTGAACGGTGACGCATAGCAGGAGACAATAAGGTCCATGGGAGAGGACATCCGGCGGGTGACGGGCACCATCCTGCGTGCCCCGCTCACCCGCCGGACTCGTCGTGAGCTGCTGTACTGCGGCCTCGGCGGGCTGGCGGGAGTCGCGGGGTTCTGGATCACCGTGGTGCTGCTGGTGTCGGGCTTCACCGTTTCCGCGTCGATTCTGGGCACGGTGGTGGGCCTGCTGCTGATGACCGTGGGGCTGCGGGTGTCGCGCCGGCTGGGTTCGCTGCACCGCCGCCTGGCCGCGCGGCTGCTCGGCTACCGGGTCGACGCGCCGCCGCGGTTCCAGCCGGGCGCCGGCATCCTCGGCCGCCTCGACCGGCGGCTGCGGGACCGGGTGGCCTGGCGGAGCATCGGGTACAGCATGGTCAAGCTGCCGGTCGCGGCCGTGCAGCTGTACGCGGTCGTGCTGTTGGGCTTCGGCCTGGTCAACCTCACCTATCCGGTCGACTGGCTGCTGTTCCATCACCAGCCGCAGGGCAGCGGGTCTGCGCTGACCGCGGTGCTACCCGTGCCGTTCGGAGGAGACGTCAAGATCAGCTCCTGGCTGGGCACCTTCCCCGTGGCCCTGGCCGGCGCCGCGTGCGTGGTGGGCGCGGCGTGGCTGGCCCGGGCCATCGACCGGGGCGACCGCCGCCTGATCCGCGGGCTGCTCGGGCCGAGCAGCATGGCCGAGCGGGTCAGCGAGCTGGAGCGGACCCGGTCGCTCGCGGTGGAGGATTCCGCCGCCGCCCTGCGACGGGTCGAGCGGGACCTGCACGACGGCGCGCAGATGCGGCTCGCCGCGCTGGCCATGAACCTCGGCATGGCCCGGGAGAAGCTGGGCGACGACGACGAGCAACCGGACAACGCGTCCGTCAGGGAACTGATCGACGCGGCGCACCGCAACGCGATGGACGCGCTCGCCGACCTGCGCGACCTGGCCCGAGGCATCCACCCGCCGGTGCTCGACAGCGGCCTGGCCAGCGCGCTGGCCTCGCTGGCCGCGAGCAGCGCCATCCCCGCGTCGGTCACCGCCGACATCGGCCAGCGGCCCGCTCCCGCCATCGAGACGATCGCCTACTTCTGCGCGGCTGAGCTGATCGCCAATGCGACCAAGCACAGCTACGCGAATCAGGTCAAGATCAATATTCATACCGAACGATCCGGCGTGCTCCGCCTGGAGGTCACCGATGACGGCATCGGCGGCGCGGACGCGGCGCGCGGAAGCGGCCTGGCGGGCCTGGCTCAACGAGTGTCCACGGTGGACGGGCGGATCGACGTGTCCAGCCCGCCGGGCGGCCCGACCGCGGTGACCGTCGAGCTGCCGCTGAAGGCCTAAGGGGACGGTAATGCGTGTGGTAATAGCGGAGGATGCCGCGCTGCTGCGGGAGGGACTGACCCGCCTGCTGCAGGATCGCGGGCACTCGGTCTGCGCGGCGGTGACCGACGGCGACGCGCTGCTGGCGGCGGTAGCCGAGTACCGGCCCGACGTCGCGGTGGTCGACATCCGGATGCCGCCGACGCACACCGACGAGGGGCTGCGCGCCGCCCTGGCCTTGCGGAAGAGCTTTCCCGGCACCGGCGTGCTGATGTTCTCCCAGTACATCGAGACGTCCTACAGCGCGCAGCTGCTGGAGGGCGGCGCGGCCGGCGTCGGCTACCTGCTCAAGGACCGGGTGGCTAACGTAGCCGAGTTCGCCGCGGCGCTCGAGCGGGTCGCCGGCGGCGGGACCGCGCTGGACCCGGAGGTGGTCAGCCAGCTGTTCCGGGCGAGCCGTCAGCGCGGCGGGCTGGCCACGCTGACCCCGCGGGAACGCCAGGTACTTGCCCTGATGGCCGAAGGCCGGTCGAACTCCGCGATCGCCGCCGAGCTCGTCGTCTCCGGCG
>JASHVM010000246.1:0-3268 GCA_030044595.1 Streptosporangiaceae bacterium | reverse complement strand
CGCCCACGTCGCGGCCCCACTCCTCGAGCGTCCGCTTGTCGTCCGGGCTGGCGCGCAGCGCCCGGGCCACCCACCGGGCCGGCTGGCTGGACGGCAGCCGGACCTCGATCGTCGCCACCGGCGTCGGCGTCAGCAGGTCGCCGAGCAGGGCTTCGGCGTGCGTCCTGCGGGTGGCCTCGAGCGCGCCGCCCAGGTAGCTGATGAGCTCGGCGAGCAGCCGACTGGCCGCGACCGGGGTCGGCTCGGCCCAGCTGACCGGCGACAGGTCGGGCCGGATATAGAGCGTGCGCATGGTGGCGCGGCTTTCGGCACCGGTCTCGTGCGGCAGGCCCGCCGGTATCCACAGCGCGCGCGTGGGCGGCAGCACCCAGGTGGCGGCGTCGGTGATCACGGTGAGCACCCCGCTGGCCGCCCAGGCCAGCTGGTGGTCGACGTGGGTATGCCAGTCGAAGCGGGTACCCGCGGACATGGGGAAGGTCGCCACGATGACGGCGGCCGTTCCGTCGGCTGAGCGGTCCGGACCGGGACGCTGTCCGGTTGGCGACACAGCATGTCAGCTTACGCGCTAGGCCGCGAGGGATCCGGGTCCTAGCGTCGAGCGTATGAACGAGAACCACGCGAAGCTCATGCCGAGCCCGGAATGGGCCGAGTACATCCAGGGTGAGGTGCTGCCGCAGGCGACGGCGGGCGTCAAGCTGGGGACGGACCTGCTGGAGCTGGGCCCGGGCCCGGGAGCCGCTACCGAATGGCTGCGGCACCGGGTCAGCCGGCTGGTGGCGGTGGAGCAGGAGGAAGACGCCGCCGCGGCGCTGGCCGAACGGTTCGCCCGCACCAACGTCGAGGTGGTCAGGGGCGACGCAGCGGCGGTGGACTACCCGGACGAGTCGTTCGATACGGTCGCGGCCTTCACGATGCTGCACCACGTGCCGACCCGCGCCTTGCAGGACAAGGTGCTGGCTGAGGCGTTCCGGGTGCTGCGGCCGAGCGGCACGTTCCTCGGCTCGGACAGCCTGCCCAGCGACGGCCTGCACCACTTCCACGAGGCGGACACGTACAACCCGGTCGAGCCGGCCGCGTTCCTCACCCGGCTGCAGACCACCGGCTTCGCCGCCATCACGCTGCGGGTCACCCACGACCTCATCTTCACCGCGCGCAAGGAGGGCTCACCGTGAACGACACGATTCAGCTGCGCAGCGCGGTGACCGGGCTGCTGAGCTTCGCCGCCGCCGAGAAGCAGACGCTGCCCGCCGCGGTCGGCTCGGATGGCGCGGGGGAAGCCCGGACATGGCAGCGCCCCGGTGCGGTGAAACCCCCCGAGGCCCCGTGAAACCCCCCGAGGCCGCCGGGTAGCTTCTCCCGGGTGCGACTCGAGGACGGCCGGCACGCAGCAGCCTCGCCTGGAGTGGCATCTAGCGGAAGGAGTTCTGTGTTTCACGCCACCAGCCTGGCCCTGGCCCCCTTGGCGCACGGGTCAGCCACGCTGACCGGAAGCTGCGGCGATAACCCGGGGGTTGCCTGCCGCCTGGCCTGGAAGCTCACTCACAGCGCCAACGCGGCGCAGCTGGTCCAGATCTACCTGGCGGGGCCGGTCACCCGGACGCTGCGGATCGCGGTCGTCGTCGTGCTCGCCCTGTTGCTGCGGTTCGTCGCGCACCGGCTGATCAACCGGATCACCGAACACGCAGCCAACGGGACGGCCGGATCGGAGCGCCGCGAGCAGCGGGTCCGGGCGCTCGGCTCGATCCTGCGCAGCGCGGTCTCGATCGTCGTGTTCGGCACCGCGATCCTCACCATCCTCGGTGATCTCGGTTTCGACCTGACACCGCTGCTGCTGAGCACCACCGTGCTGGGCGTAACCCTCGCGTGCGGCGCGCAGAACCTGGTCCGTGACTACCTGGCGGGCATCATGATGCTGGTCGAGGACTACCACGGGGTCGGAGACACGATCAGGGTCAAGGACGTATCGGGAACCGTGGAGGCGGTGACGCTGCTCAGCACCCAGTTGCGGGACGTCAACGGCGTGGTCTGGCACATCAGGAACGGGACCATCGACACCGTGGGAAACGAGTCTCAGGGCTGGTCCCGGGCCATCATCGACTATCCGGTCCCCTACGGGGAGGACCTGGCGCGCATCCGGATGCTGATGGAGCAGGCCGCGGACAGCCTGTACCGCGAGAGCGGTTGGCACGAGCTGTTTTTGGAGGAGCCCGAGGTGTGGGGCGCCCAGGAGCTGTCGAGCAAGGAAGTCACCATGCGCATCGTGGCCAAGACCGCGCCGATGCGGCAGTGGGAACTGGCGCGTGAACTGCGGGCCAGGGTCAAGGCGGTCCTGGACGCGGCGGGTGTGGCCCCGGCTGGCCCGGACACCATCGTGATCACGTCGGCGACGGACCAAACATCCCCGGCGGACGCGGCGCCTGCGCAGGACGCCGCGCTTCCCGCGGCCGACGCTCACGAGGACGGAACGCGCTCGGGGTAGGCGGACGCTCGCGGGACAAGACGGCCGGGCCGCCGCCGTAAGCTGGCAGGCATGAGCCAGCCGACCAGCTTCTACGAGGCCGTGGGCGGAGAGGAAACCTTCCGCCGCCTGGTCCACCGGTTCTACCAGGGCGTGGCGGACGATCCCGTGCTGCGGCCGGTCTATCCCGCCAAGGACCTGGGCCCGGCCGAGGAGCACCTGCGGTTGTTCCTCATCCAGTACTGGGGCGGGCCGCGCACTTACGACGAGCTGCGCGGGCACCCGAGGCTGCGGATGCGGCACGCCCGGTTCGCGATCGGCGAAGCCGAACGAGACGCCTGGCTGCGCAACATGCGCGTGGCGCTGGACGAGCTCGGGTTGCCCGAAGCGCTGCAGGCCCAGCTCTGGGAGTACCTGGTCATGGCGGCGCACAGCCTGGTCAACGTCGAGCCGGCGCACGGCCACGGCGACCTCGGGCTCACCCCCGCGTGACGAGGAGACAGCGGTTGTGAATTACCTCGCGGCTGCTGAGCGGACCGGGGACTGGCTGCTGTCGACCGCTGAGCGAAGCCCGCGGGGCTGGTTCTGGCCGGACCGGCCCGGTGCCTTGGATGCTGAGGTGATTCCCGGCGTGGGCTGGGGAACCGCGGGTCCCACGATGTTCTTCGTGGAGGCGTTCCGGACCACGGGAGACGAGCGCTGGCTGTCCGCGGCACGAGAAGGTACCCGGTGGATGGAAGCTCATCTTTGTGCCTCCGCTGACGAGTGGGCGGGCTGCGGGCTGTTCACGGGAGTCGGCGGCTGGGCGGT
>JASHVM010000245.1:0-3575 GCA_030044595.1 Streptosporangiaceae bacterium | reverse complement strand
CTCGGCCCGCTCGGGCGCCCCGGCCAGCCGGTCCACCTCGGCCCTGGCGGTGAGTATCTCGGCCTGGAGCGCTGCCCAGCGGGTCGGCGAAACCAGCGCGGCCGCCTCGTCCAGCAGGGTCTGCGCGGCGGAGAACTGGCTGCTGCGGGCGAGGACTTTGGCGCGGGCTGCCCGCCACCGGGCCTGCGCGTCGATATCGGCGGGCGCGGCGGCTGCCTGGGCTTCCTCAGTCATCTGCCGCGCCTCGCCGAGCCGGCCCTGCGCGTAGAGCGCCTCGGCGAGCCAGCCGGCCAGGGAACTCAGAAATCCCCGCTCGCCCATAGCGCGATAGGCCTCGTACGCCTCGCGCAGGAGCTGCCCGGCCACGGCCGGGTCTCCGGCGATCAGCTCCACCTCACCGGCCACACCTGTGCTCATTGCCCGTCTGAGTTTCGCTGCGGAACTGTCGTACACAGACCGGGAACGGGCGATCGCGCGCCGGGCGTCCGCGAGACGGCCGCTGTACGCGTAGAGAGCCGACAGCGGCCTCAGGATCTCGGCTTCGGCCCACGGCTCGCCGTCCGCCGTCTGCAGCAACTGCTCGGCGCGCAGTATCGCCGTATCGGCCGGGATGGGCAGCAACTTGAAGGTTGCAGCGAGCCAGAAGCTGGCCTGGATCTGCATGCGGCGGTGGCCGCCTTGCCGGGCGCAGGCGATGGCCCACTCGAGAGCCTGCTGGTCGGCGGGTGAGTCGCCGAGCCAGAACCGGATCTTGCCGGTCACCGTCCAGGCCTCGGCCAGGCCTTCAAGATCACCTTCGGCCTCGAGTACGGCAGTGGCGGCCTGGCACTCCGCGAGGGCCCGGTCTTCGGGGCCGACGTGCGAAGTGCGGATTTCAGTCAGCAGGATGCGGATCCGGGCCTGGAGCGCGGCCGCGCCGGCGGCCGCGGCTACCTGGGAGCCTTCGGCGAGCACGGCTTCGGCCTGGTCCAGCTCGCCGACCTCGCGCAGCGAGATGCCCAGCAGCCGCAGCAGGCCGACTCGCTGCAGGTAAGCGTCCTGTGGCCACAGCGCCAGCGCCGCCCGGTAGAACCCGGCGGCCGAGCCGAACGCGTTCAGCGCGATGGCACGGTCACCGGCAGCGTGCAGCGCGGCCCGGGCCCGCGGCGCCAGGCGAGCGGTGTCCTGGCCGACGCCGCGGGCCAGGTCCAGCGCGGCCAGGTAGTGGTGCGCGAGCATCTCGGCGTGATCGTCGGCCCGGCCCAGCGACTCGATCCAGCTGGCTGCGGCGGCGTGCCTGGCGGCCCGGGCGGCCCGCGGGATCTGCCCGTAGGCCACGTCGCGCACCAGCACGTGCGAGAACGCGTACTGGGTTTCGCCGGCCACCGACGAGCGGCGCTCGCGGCGGACGAACTGCTTGCGCTCCAGCCCGTGCAGATGCTCGTCCAGCTCGTCACGGCCGGGTCCGCCGAGTGCGGCGACCGCGCCGGGCCAGAACACCTTCCCGATGACCGCGGCGTCCTGCAGCAGCCGTTTGTCGGCCGACGTCAGCAGGTCCAGCCGGGCGGCGATGATACCCTGCACCGACTCCGGCAGACGAGGCTGCTGGCCAGCGCCCTGGTCGGCCAGCATCTGCACGTACTGCTCCGCGTACAGCGGGTTGCCGCCGGCCTGGGCCAGCAGCACCGCCTGCTGCCCCGCCTCCAGCACCGCCCGGCCCAGCAACGAGCCGATCAGCCGCGCCGTGTCGTGCTCTGACAACGGGGCCAGCGACAGCGTCAGGGCGTTCGGCTTGCCGCCGCCCCAGCCCGGACGCCGGGCCAGCAGCTCCGGCCGGGCCGTCCCGACCACCAGCAACGGCACCTGGCCCGCCCACTCCGCCAGGTAGTCCACGAAATCCAGCAGCCCGTCATCAGCCCAGTGCAGATCCTCAAACACCAGCACCAGCGTCCGGGCCTCGGCCAGCGCCTCGACGAACTGCCGCCACGCCGCGAACGCCTCGCTGCGGTCACCGCCGGCCGGCACACCATCCCCGCCCAGGCCGGCCAGCGCGCCCAGGTGCCGGGCCACCCATTCTGCCTCTGGCAAGCCGCCCAGCACGTCGGCGGCCATCGCGGCCAGCTTGGCCCCGGCCTCCCCGGCGGTATCGTCCTCCAAGATCCCCGCCTGCGCCTTGACCATCTCCGCCAGCGCCCAAAAACTCGCCCCCTCCCCATACGGCAGCGAGCGGCCCTGCCGCCAGCTGATCAGCTCTGGCTCGGCTTCGGCGACCTGCCACAACTCGAACACCAGCCGGGACTTCCCGATCCCCGGCACCCCGACCAGCGTCACCAGCTGCGCCGTGCGCTCCGCCCGCGCCCGGGCCAGCGCGTCCCGCAGTACCCCCAGCTCCCGGTCCCGGCCCACCAGCGCCGTCCTGGCCTGGTGCGGGACATCGACCCCCAGCCGGGACCGCGCCGCCAGCGCCTCCCATACCGGTACCGGCTCCCGCTTCCCCTTAGCCGCCACTGGACCGGCCGGCCGGTACTCGATCACCGCCCGCGTCTGCCGGAAGGTCCGCTCCCCGACCAGCACCCCGTTCGCCGGCGCCGCGGCCTGCAGCCGCGCCGCGGTGTTGACCACATCCCCGGCGGCCATCCCTTCCCCCTGCCGAGACCGGGCGCCCAACGTGACCAGTGCCTCCCCGGTGTTCACCGCAATCCGGACCTGGATCTGCTCCTGCTCGCGGACCCAGTCACGGATCGCCAGCGCGGCCCGCACCGCCCGCTCCGGATCGTCCTCGTGCGCGGCCGGCGCCCCGAACAACGCCATCACCGCATCCCCGATGAACTTCTCCACCGTCCCGCCGAACCGCTCCAGTTCTGAGCGCAGCCGGGCGTAAAACGGCGACAGCACCGCGCGGACGTCCTCCGGGTCCATCAGCTCGGCCCGGGAGGTGAACCCGACCAGGTCCGCGAACAGCACCGTCACGACCTTGCGCTCCTCACCGGCCAGCGGCTCGGCGGCCACCAGCGCGACACCGCACTCAGAGCAGAACTTCGCACTGGCCTGGTTGCCGTACCCGCACGAGGGACAAGCGCTCACCCGCACAGCCTACGGCGAGCCAGCCCTCTGACCCTAGGCCAAGACACTCGCCGAGCCAGCAGCCCTGACCGCGCCTTTCGGGATGACAAGACCGTATGCAGATTGCCCAGATCTGAACGGCCCGAGTCATGACCCGTCCCGGCCTAGCAGCCACGCAGATCGCGGGTCGGCGCGCGGTTATCACGAGCTCAGGGACGTTGTTGGCCGCATAGCGGTCTCGGCCATAGTCCGGCGGAGAGTCGGTCCGGCTGTATTTTTATACATCGTCGCCCACGTCGAGAACTCACTATTCTGCCGCGATGAGCGCCGCTATGAGTAGGTGTCCTTCAGCCTCGCGGTAGCTGCGGCAGGCCATAACGGGGGAGGCAATCGGCGCGACGCAGAGCGTCGGGCAAGCGGTGCTGGCCGGCTATGTGCCAGACGAGGTCGGCGGCGTCGGCGCGGGTCATCCCGGCGGCCGTGACGTACAGCGGGCGGACAGAGGCTCCGCGCCGCACCGCGATGGCGTGCGT
>JASHVM010000244.1:0-3410 GCA_030044595.1 Streptosporangiaceae bacterium | reverse complement strand
GCTGCCGTGCGCGGGACCGGGCTGGCCGCCGCGACCGTTCAGGTCCGCGATCAGGCCCGGGCCGGCGGCCTGCTGGCGGCCGCGCGCCGGCTGGGCCTGGCGGTCGAACTGCGCCCGTTCGGCTCGCAGGTCCGCGACGGCGACCTGCTGATTTCCACGCTCCCGTCCGGCGCCGCCGATTTTTATCCCGAACGATTCGGAGTTGACCGCCCTGGGCCAGCAGCCGTGCTCGACGTGGTTTACAGCCCGTGGCCTACCCCCCTTGCGCAGGCCGCGGCGAAGTGGGGCGCGATCGTGGTCAGCGGCTTTGACCTGCTGCTCCACCAGGCCGCCCGCCAGGTCGAGCTGATGACCGGTATCGAGCCCGCCCCCCTGGAGGCGATGCGCGCCGCCGGCCAGTCCGAGCTAGCCCGCCGAGAGGGCCGTCTGCTTCGCTAACGCAAGCATGACCGGCATCCGCACCGGGGATGCGGTTCCCGCGCGGCTTCGGCAAGCCGATGCCATCATGATCCGATGAGCGGCGAAGCGGTCATCGGCTGGATCAGGGAAGTGGTGCTGGACTGCAAAGAGCCGTGGCCGCTCGCGCGATTCTGGGCCGGCCTGCTCGGCGGCACCCCGGTGGAGTGGTACCCGGGCTGGGTCACGCTCGAGCCGCCCCCGCACGGTCAGCGGCTCTCCTTCCAGGCCACCGCCACGCCGCTGGCCGAACAGACCTCGCGTGTCCACTTCGACATCCTGGTCGACGACCTGGCCGCGGCTCATGACCGTGTGGCGTCCGCCGGCGCCGTGCTGGTCGCCGAGCACGTCTCACCCCGGCCCGGCCCGGCCGGAGAGCCGGTACCGTGGCGCGTCTATCAAGACCCGGCCGGGCACCCGTTCTGCCTGGTCGTCCGCTAGCGACGTCCGGTAGCGACGTTCGCAAGCGACGTTCGGTAGCGACGTTCGCAAGCGAGGTTCGGTGGCGGCGTTGCTGAGGCGGAACGCGGGGCGTCAGGCGCGCCTGCCGACCTCCGGGACCGGTCGGCCGTTTTCCAGGTAGACCAGCCGGTTGCCGCGCAACGCCGCCCTTACCCGGCGCCGGATCGGGCGCCTGAGCAGCCCGAGCGCGTCGGGGACGTCGGCGAGCCGGTACTCGGAAATCTCCTCGGGCTGTACCGCGACGGCGGCCAGGACCTTGTTTTCCACGCGGCCGCAGTCGAAGAGAAAGCGGATCCCCCCGGGACGGCCCGGGCGCGGGCGGCGGAAATCCATGCAGGCCAGCCGCGCGCGGTGTAGCTCAATGCCGCACTCCTCGCGCACTTCGCGCCGGCACGCCTCCCATGGCGTCTCCCCGTTCGCCTCCATGACGCCGCCCGGGATCGTCCAGCCGCTCTTGTACGTCGGCTTGAGGATCAGCAGACGGCCGGCCAGGTCGAAGATGAGCGCCCCGGCCGACACCGGTATGGCGGGAAGGGGTTCCGGCTCAGGATCCGCGGCGCCAGCGTCCGGGCCGGGCAGGCGGGAAACCCCGCTCAGGGAGAAGGACCCGGCGGGTCCCGAATGCCCGTCACTTGTCACGACGGCCATTATAAATAATGGAAGCCAGGATGCGTCGGTCGGCTAATATCGACCGCTCGCTAATGTCAGCATCTGGGTGCCCGGATCATTCCGGACCAGGCCGTGAATCACGGTACGACCGGCACGCCGTGACGTGATTAGACGGGACGGTCTTTCTTGGGCAGCTTACTGACGACCGCCGCATAGGACGTATCGACGGCCTCGATGAGCTCATCGTCGGCAATGGCGCCGCCGATCCGCAGCGAGTTCCACCCGGAACGGCCGATATAGGCCATCACGGAGGCGTCAGCCGGATACCGCAGCAGCCACTCATCAGCGATCTCGCGGGAGGCGCCGCACTTGAGGCCCACCGACGGACTCCCACCGGACCCGAAGAACGCGAAGATCTTCGGGCCCACCTTGACCACGACATCGCCTTCCCAGGGCTCGTCCTGCCAGGCGCCCGGCTTGGCCAGGCAGTAGGCGAGCAGTTCTTCCCATGTCATGGCTGTTTCTCCAGTACGTCGCGGTCACTGTTCGAGCGTGACGGTCAGCGCGGCTATCGCTCCCTCGCGCCAGGACAGACGCAGCGTGCCCCCTCCACCGGCGTCCCAGCCGAAGCGGGCGAAGTCCTCGTGGTCGCCGTCTCGCGCGACGGAAAGGCAGGTCATGGTGTCCGTAGGCGGCCGCTCGGCGTAGCCGCGGGCGATCTGCTCCAACCCTAGGTATGGCCCCACCGGGATCCCGTCGAATCTCATCACGGCATCTGGCGTGAATGTCGCCAGGAATGCCGTCCAGTCGCGGCTGCGGACAGCCGCGTTGAACAACCGGAAATGTTCCTCCACGCGATCGGCCACGATCACGATTCTAGACAACCGGCGTGGCAGAATGCTGAGGTGATCCGGCTGCGCGGTCCGGTCGGTTTTGACCTGGACATGACGCTGATCGACTCGCGGCCCGCCATCATGGCCGCCTTTGCCGAACTATCCCGGGAGACGGCGACCCACATCGATCTGGCCGCGGTCGACGGCAGGCTCGGGATCAAGCTGGAAGACGAGGTGGCGTTCTGGTTCCCGCCCGTCCAGCACGTCACGGCTGTCGCGTGCTACCGGCGGCACTACGTGCGGCTGGCGCCGCAGCTGACCACCACCCTGCCCGGAGCGCACGAGGCCCTGGCGGCGGTCCGCGCCGCCGGAGAACGCGTGGTGATCATCACGGCCAAGCATCCCGTGTCCGTGGAGCCCAGCCTGCGGGCCGTCGGGCTGGCGGCCGACGAGCTGTTCACCCACGTACACGGGCCGGAGAAGGCGGCGGTGCTGCGGGTCCTGAACGCGGCCGCCTACGTCGGCGACAGCCCGCCGGACATGGCCGCCGCCGTGCAGGCCGAGGCGCGGGCGGTCGGCGTCGCGACCGGCTCGTTCTCGCCCCGCGAGCTAGCCAGCGCGGGCGCCGACGTGGTACTCGACTCGCTCGCGGACTTCCCCCGCTGGTACCAGTCCGCCTAGCCGTCCTCGGCGATCGCCGCTACCACACGGTAGGGCAAGTACCGCGGATGCACGAGCAACGCCCTGGCCACCCGGCCGATCCGCAGCCGCAGCGGGGTCAGCGCCTGCTCGCTATAACGCCAGGCCGCCAGCTGGTCGTCGCCGAAGCGCGCGCGGATGGAGCGCCGGAACTGCCGCGCGTCGCCGCCGTCCCCGCGCCACGTCGCGAGCCACGCGTGTAGCTGGTCGTCGCCGGTCAGCATGGACCAGTCCCGCAGCCGCTCGGCTATCTGCCCGGCCGCGTCGATGACGAATGCCTGATCACCGCCGCCCGAGATGCCGTGCACCCGGCCCTGGCTGGCCGCACCGTGGCGGATGCTGGCAGAACTG
>JASHVM010000243.1:0-4441 GCA_030044595.1 Streptosporangiaceae bacterium | reverse complement strand
GGCGTCATCCGTGGTCACATCGGCCTTGGCAGTGGCGTCATCCGTGGTCACGTCGGCCTTGGTCGCGTCGACCTCGACGGCGTCATCCTTGGCGGCGTCTGTCTTGACGTCGGCCTGGGCGGCGCTGTCCTTGGCGGCGCTGTCCGTGGCCGTGCTGTCTTTGGCCGTGCTGGCCCTGGTCGAGCCGGCCTTGGCGGTGCTGGCCTTGGCGGTGCTGGCCTTGGCGGGCCTCGCGGCCCGGGACTGGGCGGGGGCTTTGCTCTGGCTGGCGGCCTTATCTTCCTTGCCAGCCTGGCTCTCCTTGGCGGCAGCCGTGAAGCGCTCCTTCTTGTCCGCGCGCGGCTGGGCGGTACGGAGCGTGCCTTCGGTGCCCGGCTCTCCGGTGAACTTCTGCCAGTCCCCGGTGATCTTGAGCAGGACGCGGACCGGGTCGGTGGGCTGCGCGCCGACCGACAGCCAGTGCTGAACCCGCTCGGAATTCACTTCGATAAGCGAGGGCTCGGCCTTCGGGTGGTACTTGCCGATCTCCTCGATAGCGCGCCCGTCGCGCTTGGTGCGCGCATCGGCGACGACGATCCGGTAGTAAGGCTCCCGGATCTTGCCCAGGCGCTTCAGCTTGATCTTGACAGCCACGGCTGTGGTCTTCTCCCAGCGATAGATGCGAGGCGGCGGACCGGCGCCGGCCGGGGGAACAGCCGACGGGACCACTCGGATGAGCCAGGCCGGGCGAACGAGGAGAGGGCGTCGCAGGCCTGGCGGTCAGCATCACATTGTGCCAGATAACCGCCGCCGACCAGTAATCGTGCCCTGGCGGGCTACCGGAGGACCGCGCTCGCCGCGGTCAACCGCGCTGGCCGTGCCGCAGGAACGGATCGTGACCTGGGCCGGGCCGCTGCAGGTGGAGCCGGAGGCCGCGGTACAGAGACCTAGCCGCCGGGCCTGGCCGCCAGGTCCAGCTGAGAAGTGTCGAGAAAGGGTGTTCAAATGTCAATACGACGTTCTAATATCTGGGACATGCGAACGGCGAGCCACGATCCCGGATTTTCGCAATCGCTCGAGCGCGGCCTGGCGATCCTCGCCGCGTTCACCCCGGACCGCCCGGCGCTCGGGATCAGCGAGCTGGCGCGCAGGCTCAACCTCACCCGCAGCACGACGCACCGGTACGTCGCCACGCTCGCGACGCTCGGCTATCTCCAGCAAGACGACTCGACACGGAAGTACCGCCTCGGCCCGCGCGTGCTGGACCTGGGATTCTCGATGCTCGGATCGCTGGAGCTGCGCGAGATCGCGGCGCCGCACCTTCGCCGGCTCACCGAAACCACCGGGCACACGTCGAACCTCGCCATCCGCGACGACACCGACGTGATCTTGATCGACCGGGTACGAGGGCGGCCGGGCCGCTACCACCACCTCGAATTCTCCCTGCACGTCGGCTCGCGGCTGCCGTCCTACTGCAGCGCCACCGGCAAGGCCCTGCTCGCCTTCCTGCCGCGGCCCGACCTCGACCACCTGCTGGACCGCATCGACCTCGTCCAGCGCGGGCCGCGCACCCTGACCAGCAAAACTGCCCTGCTCGCAGAGCTCGAACACGTGCGGCGCACCGGCGTCGCGGTCAACGACGAGGAACTCGAAAGCGCGCTTCGGTCCATCGCGGTGCCCGTCCGCTCACGCTCCGGCGAGGTCATCGCGGCCGTCAACATCGCCATCCCGTGGTCGCCGGAGTCGATAACCGAGCTCGTCGGCCGGCACCGACCGACCCTCCAGGCGACCGCCCATCAGATCGCGGTTCGGGTGATCTGACAGGAGGGACCCCGCCGTGTTCACTCTATGAAACAGTTCCATAACTTACGTTGACTAGGCCCAACGGGAAGCCGGCCGTTGCCATACTGTTCAAGATAAGTACGTTCGTTCGCAGAGCGCACAGGAGGTCGTCCGTGCCACGTCGCGAACCATCGCCGGGTCATGGCAGGCCACGTGCCCACCGTACAGAGCCGTGCAGGCGGGGCATCGGCGCTGAGGTCCCCTGGAAGATCTCTGGGATCGACATCAACTGCTTTCACATCTGGACCTCTAGTCAGATTTAGACGGTGTTAGCCTCATGTCACCTTTCCGGCATCAGCGACACCAGGACACGCACATCGCCTAGGACGCGGCCCGCGCCCACGGCGGGGCCATAAAGGAGATGGATAGCACAATGACTGACCAGACTGCGCAGGCCAGCGGCCCCGGTTCGCCCGATGGCATCAGCCGCCGCAGTGTGCTGCGCGCGGCCGGAGCCGGCGCGGCCGTCGTGGGGGGCGGCGGACTGCTCGCGGCGTGTAGCTCAAGCATCAAGGGCGCCTCGTCGTCGTCCACCGCCTCGTCCACCGCGAGCGCAAGCACCAGCGACATCGTGATGGGGTTCATCCACCCGCTGACCGGCGACCTGGCCGACTTCGGCACCGCGGACAACTGGGTGGTCAGCACGATCATGGCCACGTCGCAGTACAAGAACGGGTTCAAGATCGGCGGGAAGACCTACCCGGTCACGATCAAGTCCTACGACACCCAGTCCGACCCCACCCGCGCCGGTCAGCTGGCCAGCCAGGCCATCCTCTCCGACAAGGTGGACATCCTGCTCACCTCCTCCACGCCCGAGACCGTCAACCCGGTCGCGACCACGGCAGAGAAACTAGGTGCGCCGCTGATCTGCGGCAACGTCCCGTGGCAGTCCTGGTACGCCAACCTGGGCGGCAACCCGACACCGGGAAAGTCGACGTTCAAGCCCACCTGGACGACGGTGTACTTCCTCGGCGTCAACGACCTGTGCAACGCCTTCATCCCGATGTGGAACCGGATCCACTCCGAGTTGGGTACCAACAAGGTCGTCGCCTGCATGTTCCCGAACGACTCGGACGGCGACGCCTTCCGCGCCGCGTGGCCGCTGTTCGCCGGGCCGGCCGGCTACACGCTGGTCGACCCGCCCGCCTACACCGACGGGCTGACCGACTACACCTCGTTCATCAGCGAGTTCAAGGCCAAGGACTGCGACTTCTTCACCAACGTGCAGCTGCCGCCCGACTTCAACGTGTTCTGGAAGCAGTCCGCGCAACAGGGCTACAAGCCGAAGTTGGCCACCGTGGCCAAGGTACTGCTCTTCCCGTCCGACGTGGCCGCGCTCGGCGCGCTGGTCAACAACGTGGCGACGGACGCATGGTGGGCGCCGGGCATGCCGTGGAAGTCCTCGTTCACCGGGCAGACCTGCGCGGAGATCGCCGCCGCGTTCACGGCCGCCACCGGTTCGCAGTGGGTGCAGTCGCTGTCCAACTACAGCCTGTTCGAGGTCGCCTACGCGGCCATGCAAATGGTGAACAACCCGCACGACAAGGCCGAGGTGGCCGCGGCCTTGTTCAAGGTCAACATCGAAGCCCTGGCCGGGAAGCTCGACTGGACCTCGAGCAAGAACCCGGCGCCGGGCGTGGTGGACACTCCGTGCCTCGGCGTGCAGTGGAAGCCCAACTCGAAGTACGGCTGGTCAATGGAGGTCGTCGACAATACGCTGATGCCGGAGGTTCCGCTCACCGCAACGCTCGAGCCGACAAACAAATGACCGTATGACAGACCCGCTCCTCGAACTGGACCACGTGACGAAACGGTTCGGCCGGGTCGTCATCGCCGAGAACCTGTCGTTCGCCGTCGGGCCCGGGGACAAGGTGGGGATCGTGGGGCCGAACGGAGCGGGCAAGACCAGCCTGTTCGGCCTCATCTCCGGCGACCTGTCCCCCGGCGCCGGGACCATCTGCTTCGCCGGGCGCACGGTCACCAAGCTGGACTCGGCGGCGCGGTGCCGGCTCGGCATCGGCCGCACCTACCAGGTGCCGCGGCCGTTCGGGGACATGACCGTGTTCGAGAACGTCCTGGTCGCCGCCCAGCAGGGCGCGGCGCTGCGGCGGCGGGCGAGCTACGCGGCGGCGGCCCAGGCGCTGGAGCGGACGGGCATGACCGGCGAGGCGAACGTGTCCGCCGAGCGGCTCGGCCTGCTGCAGCGCAAGCGGCTGGAACTCGCCCGCGCGCTCGCGTCGGGGCCGAAGCTGCTGCTGCTCGACGAGGTAGCCGGCGGGCTAACCGACCCGGAGGTCGCGCAGCTGGCCGAGATCATCCGCGGGGTGAACGCCGAGGGCGTCGCGGTGATCTGGATCGAGCACGTGGTGCGCGCGCTCACGCCGGTCGTGGACCGGCTGATCTGCCTGGCCAGCGGGACGTTCGTGGGCGACGGAGACCCGGCCACGGTGCTCGCGGACCCGGCGGTGCGCGAGGTCTTCCTCGGCACCGAGGTCACCGCGTCGCTGGCCGCCGGGTCGCTCGAGGCGGGATCGCTCGACGGCCCGGCAGCGCAGTCGGCCGACGGCGAACGGAGCGGCGCGTGAGCACGCCCGGGAACGACGAGGCAGGCGAGGCCGGG
>JASHVM010000242.1:0-5493 GCA_030044595.1 Streptosporangiaceae bacterium | reverse complement strand
TGCCGATCACGTCGCGGGTCACGTCCAGGGCGTTAGCGCCCTCGTTGACCAGGTAGACATCCGGCCGGTGAGCCAGCACGTCGCGGATGGCGCGCAGCGCGTTGTAGAACCGCATCGGGGACGGGTCGGCGGCCAGCCGCTGGGCGAACGAGGCGGCGTTGCGGTCCTTGCGCGCGTCCAGCTCGGCCCGCCACCGGGCCGGCGCGGTGATCTGGCCTGGCTTGGCCCGGTCGTTCAGCGCGGTCATGACCGAGCCGATATCGCCGGCCAGCGGCGCGGCGACCGGCTGGTTGCTGTCCAGCTCGGCCGCGTCGATGTCGGCCTGGATGAACGCCGCGGACGGTGACCACTCCGGCGCCTCCCCCTGGCCGAGCAGCCAGTTCAGCCGCGCGCCGACCAGCATCACCACGTCCGCCTGGCCCAGGGCCAGCGACCGGGCCGCCGCGGCCGACTGCGGGTGGTCATCGGGCAGCAGCCCCTTGGCCATCGACATCGGCAAGAACGGGATCCCGGTGCCCTCGACGAACGCCCGGACCTGCTCGTCGGCCTGCGCGTAGGCGGCGCCCTTGCCCAGTACGATCAGCGGCCGCTCGGCGGCGGCGAGCAGGCCGATGGCCCGGTCTACGGCCTCGGGCGCGGGCAGCTGGGCCGGCGCCGGGTCAGCGACCCGCCACACCGTCCGCGCCGCCGCCGCAGCGTCCATCACCTGACCGAGGACCTCGCCGGGAATGTCGAGGTAGACGCCGCCGGGCCGGCCAGACACGGCGGTGCGGACCGCCCGGGCCACGCCCAGCCCGATGTCCTGCACCCGGTCGATGCGGTAGGCGGCCTTGGCGAACGGCTTGGCCGCCGCCATCTGGTCCAGCTCCTCGTACTCCCCGCGCTGCAGGTCGACCAGGTGACGCTGGCTGGACCCGGAGATCTGGATCATCGGGAAGCAGTTGGTGGTCGCCGCGGCCAGCGCGGGCAGCCCGTTCAGGAACCCCGGCGCGGAGACGGTCAGGCAGATGCCCGGCCGCCTGGTCAAGAACCCCGCCGCGGCCGCCGCGTTCCCGGCGCTGTCCTCGCGCCGGAACCCGATATACCGGATCCCCGACGCCTGCGCCAGCCGCGCCAGGTCCGTCACCGGGATCCCGACGACCCCGTACATGGTCCGCACCCCGTTGAACTTCAACGCGTCGACCATCACGTGAAATCCGTCGGTCTGCTGGACACCGGCGTCAGCGGCCGGCGTCTCGGTCGTGCTCGTGCTCATCGTGAAAGCTCCATTCGGCTAGATCATGGACCGGAATACCCGGGCGGGAGGCGGCGGCCGAGCGGCCGGGGAAGGGTCTGGTTCCGGGGCTGTTTCGAGTCTCACCGCCGACTTGGTGAGCCGGCCTCACGTGGTTCTGATGATTTGCGTCGTCGCCGCTTATCGCGCCGCCAGCTGCGCCTCAAGATCCTGACCGGCGCCCCGGCCAGCGGCCGATGATCACGGCGCCGAGGCAGGCGGCGGCGCCGAGGGCGAGGGCGTACCGTGGCCCGGCGGCATCCGACAGCGCGCCGATCACCGGCGAGCCGATCGGCGTGCTGCCGACCAGGGCCATCGACCACAAGGCGGTCACCCGGCCGCGGTAAGCCGGGTCGGAGGCGAGCTGGATGGTGGCGTTGCCCGTGGTCAGGAACACGACGCTGGCCACGCCGACCAGCAGGCACGCGGCAATTGCGGTCGGCAGGGTGGGAGCGGCCGCGACCAGGCCGACGGCGATCGCGTAACCGAGCGCGGCCCGGGTGAGCCGCGCTACGCCGGTCCGGGCTGACCGGGCGGCGTACAGGCCGCCCGCGACGGCCCCTGCGCCCAGCGCGCCGAGCAGCCAGCTGTAGGTCGTGGCCGTGCCGTGGAACGTCCTCTCGGCCAGCAGCGGCAGGCTCACCTCGAACTCGAAGGTGAAGGTGCCGACCAGCGCCATCATCGCTAGCGGGCGGATGATCGCCGGCACGCTTGTGGCGTAGCGCAGGCCCGCGCGCAGCTGCCCGCGGCCGCGCGGCAGCGGCGGGACCCGGTGCAGGCGCCGGGCATCCAGGGCCAGCAGCGAGATGATGACGAAGCAGAAGCTGGCGGCGTTGACCACGAAGCACCAGCCGATGCCGATCGTGGCGACCAGGATCGCCGCGATGGTCGGCCCGATGACCCGGGCGACGTTCACCATAGTGCTGTTCAGCGTCACCGCGTCGCGGACCAGATCCCGGCCGACCACCTCCTGGACGAATGCCTGTCGCGCCGGGTTGTCCACGGCGCTGAAGACGCCGAAGGCCACCCCGAGGCCGAAGACCTGCCACAGCCGGATGTGCCCGGTCAGCACGGCCACGCCGAGGACGGCCGAGACCAGGCCGAGGCCGGTTTGGGTGCCCAGCAGCACGCGTCGCTTGGGGTAGCGGTCTACCAGCAGCCCCGCATACGGCGAGAGCAGCAGGACCGGCGCGTACCGGGCCGCGGTGGTCAGCCCCAGGATGGTGCCGGAATGCGTCAGCCGCAGCACCAGAAGGGCCTGAGCGACCGTCTCCACCCAGGTGCCGATCAGGCTGAGCGACTGCCCGGAGACGTACCGGCGGAAGTTCGGCACCGTCAGCGCGGCGAACATCGCCTGGCGCGCCGGGCGCTTTCCGGGAGTGGCCGGGCCTGGGTCCGAGTGCTGGGTCCTCAAAACGGTCATCGCAAGGTCGGAGTCGGTGGGTTTGGTGATGCGAGCGGGTGGCCGGGGGAACGGCTCGATCCCGGGCTCTTCCTAGCCTCACCGCCGGCTTGGTGAGCCGGCCTCGCGTAGTTTTGGTGATTTGCCGAAGACCCAGGCCGAAATCATCTAGGCCATGTGAGGCCGGCTCACCAAGCGGGGATCGAGGCTTAGGAGCCGAATCGTCAAGGAGCCGGAGTCCAGCTGAAGGAGATCCGCCGTGACACACAGTCCGATGATCGGTCCTGCGCAGGCCGCGGTCGGCCGTACGCGCGGCGGCGGGCCGCAGGACCGGGTGCTGTCGATTCTGGCCGTGGACCACCGGGTCAGCCTGGAGCGTGAGCTGTACGGCCTGACCGCGCCGCCCACGCCCGCCCAGGCGGCTCGGATCAGCGCCGACAAGCTGCTGGTCTACCAAGCGCTGCTGGACGCGGCCGGGCGACTTCCCGCTGGCCTCCAGCCGGGCATCCTGGTCGACGAGCATTACGGCGCCAGCGTGGCCGAGCTTGCGGGCCGCACGGCGGGCGCGGTCAGCCTGTACATGCCCGTCGAGGCCAGCGGACAGGACTGGTTGGAGTTCGCCTACGGCCAGGACTGGCAGCAGCACGCCGGGTTCTTCGCCGCCGAGCACGCCAAGGTGCTGGCTCGGGACAACCCCGGCCTGGACCCGGCCTACCGCGAGCGGCAGGCACGACGGCTGGCCCAGGTGTCGGCGTGGGCCGCGGCGGCGGGCCGGTCCCTGACCATCCAGCTGCTAGTGCCGGCCACCGGCGCGGACCAGGACGTGACCGCCGGCAGCGCCAACCGGTACGACCACGAGCTGCGGCCCGGCTACACGCTGACGGTCATGAAATACCTGCAAGACCGCGGTGTGGACCCGGCCATCTGGCAGGTCGAGGGCCTGGACCGGCACGACGACGCGGTCGCGGTGGCCGCGGCGGCCCAGCGCGGCGAGCGGCAGGCCCAGTGCGTCGTGCTGGGCCGGCCCGCCCCGCACGACAAGCTGGAGCACCGGCTGCAGGTCGCCGCGCCGGTACCCGGCTGGGTGGGGTTCGCGATCGGCCGCGGCATCTGGCAGGCCCCCCTGCACGCGCACCTGCACCATCTCTGCACCGCCGGAGAAGCCCGGCGCCGCATCGCAGACACCTACCTGGATTACGCCTGCTACTACCTCAGGGCCCGGGAGGGCACGCTGACCGAGCCCGAGTCGGCACTGTGATGGCCGCCACCCTGACTGAACTGCTGCACGAGTCCGCGAACACGGGCCCGGACCGGGTCGCCGTCAGCGACATCGTTGGCGACCGGGCGATCAGCTACCGGGAGCTCGGCGTTCTTGTCGGTGATCTTGCTGCTGAGCTGAGCCGGCGAGGAGTGGGTCAGGGCGACCGTGTCGCCATCGTCTCGGATACCTGCATCGAGTTCGTGCTCGCGCTGTTCGCGGTGGTCATGGTGGGGGGGTGCGCCGCTCCGCTGAACCCGCAGCTGGCGGCACAGCAGCTCAGCTCCAGGCTGGACCAGGTCCAGGCGCGGTCGGTGATCGTTCCGGCACACCTGTACGACGATTTCGGCGCTCATGACGCGGTGGCACGCCCGGCCTGGAAGCTGGCTGTGATGCCGGGTCAGGACCGCCGGTTGGGTGTTGCGGTCACCGGCGCGCCGCTGCCTGCCCACGGCGGCGGACCCGCACCGGCAGGTGAGCCCGATCCGCCGCGCGGCGGCGATGTCGCGATCGTCATGCTGACCTCCGGCACGACGGCGGCACCGAAGGTCGTGCCGCTGACGCACGCCAACCTGCTCGCGTCGATCAGCGGGATCCGCGGCATCTACCGGCTGACCCCGGATGACGCGACGCTGCTGGTAATGCCCCTGTTCCACGGCCACGGGCTGATCGCCGGCCTGCTCGCCACGCTGGCCAGCGGCGGGGCCGCGTACCTACCCTCGGGCGGCCGGTTCCACGCCAGCCGGTTCTGGCCCGAGATGGCCACCGCACGGGCGACGTGGTACACCGCCGTCCCGACCATCCATCAGATCCTGCTGGCCCGGGCCAGCAGCGACTACCCGGAAGGCGGCTACCCGGGCCTGCGGTTCGTGCGCAGCTGCAGCGCGGCGCTGGCCCCCGCGATCCTGCGGGATCTCCAAACCGCGTTTTCCGCTCCCGTCCTGCAGGCGTACGGCATGACCGAGACCGCGCACCAGGTCGCCTCCAACCCCCTCCCCGGCGACGGCCCGGACAAGCCGGCCTCGGTCGGGATCGCGACCGGCATGGAGATACAGGTCACCCGGCCCGACGGACGGCCGGCCGCGGCCGGCGAGACCGGTGAGATCTGGATCCGCGGCGCGGCAGTAACCGCCGGCTACCTCGACAATCCGCAAGCCACCGCCGAGAGCTTCACCGACGGCTGGTTCCACAGCGGGGACGTCGGTCACCAGGACGCTGACAGCTACCTGTTCCTGACCGGGCGCATCAAGGAGATCATCAACCGGGGCGGAGAGAAGATCTCACCGGCCGCCGTCGACGAGGTCCTGCAGTCCCATCCCGATGTCGAGGACGCCCTGTCGTTCGGCGTCCCGGACGACAAGTACGGAGAAGAGATCTACGCCGCCGTCGTCCTGGGGCCCGGACACGCAGTGACCGAATACCAACTCGCCGACTACGCCCGCACCCGGCTGGCCGCCTTCGAGGTACCGAAGCGGATCTTCTTCGTGACCGATCTCCCCCGCACCGAAAAGGGAACCGACGACCGGCGGAAACTGGCGGCGCTACTCGGGCCGAAGGTGA
>JASHVM010000241.1:0-6867 GCA_030044595.1 Streptosporangiaceae bacterium | reverse complement strand
GAATTCCCTGACATCAGCACGTCCAAGATCCGGTTCCTGGAGGCCGAAGGGCTGATCGAGCCGGCCAGGACGCGATCGGGCTACCGCCGGTTCTCGGCGACCGACATCGAGCGGCTCCGCTACATCCTCACCATGCAGCGCGATTCGTACCTGCCGCTGCGGGTCATCAGGGAACGGCTCGCCGACGGCGTCCCCGCGCGTCCGGAGGGCCTCGGTGGCGGTCTCAGAGGCCCGGCGCGAGCCCTGGCCGGCGAGAGCCGGGAACAAGCCACCCGGGCGCCTGCTGACATGTCCCGGCGCCAGCTGCTCGAGGCCGCCGGAATCGGCGACGCGGAGCTGACCGAACTCGAAGACTACGGCCTGATCCGCCGGGTGGGCCGGCAGTACGGTCCGGACGCGCTCGCGGTGGCCCGGGCCGTCGCCGCGCTTCGCCAGTACGGCGTGCAGGCCCGGCACCTGCGGGCGGTCAAGGCCGCGGCCGACCGGGAAGCCAACCTGGTCGAACAGGTGGTGGCGCCGCAGCTGCGCCAGCGGGGATCCGGGGCCGTCCAGGCGGCCGCCCGCACCGCGTGGCAGATCGCCGACCTCACCGTGCGGTTGCACGCCACGCTGGTCGAATCCGCGCTGGCTGAGGCCGGATTGGCGGTCTCGGGGCCCGCGCCCGCGCCCGCCGACCGATACGGCCTGGGGTCCCGCGCATCGGACCAGGTCGCTGATTCCCCCGGGTCATCAGCTGGGGGCCTGCGGTCGGCTTCCGGGCGATTACGGGTGTACCTTGGCAAGGGGAGAGGTGGCCAAACAGGTTCGCCAGGTATGTGAGGACGGAGCGGCAGTGCGGCAGATGGAGGTCATCGGCGTCCGGGTCGAGATGCCATCGAACAGCCCGATCGTCTTGCTCAAGGAGGCGCAGGGCGACAGATACCTGCCCATCTGGATCGGGGCGGTCGAAGCCACGGCGATCGCCTTCGCCCAGCAGGGCATGGTGTCCGTCCGGCCGCTGACGCACGATCTGTTCAAGGACGTGCTCGAGGTCCTGAACGTCCAGCTGCGCACCGTCAACATCACGGCGCTGCGCGACGGGATCTTCTACGCGGACCTCGTCTTCTCCAACGGCGCCGAGGTGAGCGCTCGGCCATCGGACTCGATCGCGCTGGCGCTGCGCACCGGCGCGCAGATCTTCGCCAGCGAGGAGATCCTGGACGAGGCCGGCGTGGCCATCCCGGACGAGCAGGAAGACAACGAGCACGAGGTCGAGAAGTTCCGGGAGTTCCTCGACACCATCTCCCCCGAGGATTTCGGCCGGGCCACATGAACTCGCAGGTCACGAGGGCTGCGTGGCTCCTCGGCGGGCCGGGTCGTCCCGGCGCCGACCCGAGAGACCGGGAATGTCACGACGCGCCGTTTGCGGTCGTTGACGCCGCCACCCGGGCCGGCTTACGGTGCCAGTGCCGTGGGTAGTCAGCTCCCGTGGAGGTAGGCGTGGTGGTTACCAGGGATGACAGCGACGGCGGGACGTCCGTCGCTGGCGGCCCGGGAAGCTTGCGAGGCTCTCAGGGTGCCCTCTTCGAGGCTGACGAAGCTCTCGGGACCGAGGAAGTCCCTCGCGAGTCTGACCCCGGGTCGGCTGAGGTCGGTTACCGCGGGCCGACCGCGTGCATGGCGGCCGGGATCACCTACCGCCAGCTTGACTACTGGGCGCGCACGGGTCTGGTCGAGCCGAGCGTGCGGGCCGCGCATGGCTCTGGCTCCCAGCGCCTGTACAGCTTCCGCGACATCTTGGTGCTGAAGGTGGTGAAGCGGCTGCTCGACACGGGGATCTCGCTGCAGCAGATCCGGGCCGCCGTGCAGCACCTGCGCGAGCACGGCACCGAGGACCTGGCCCAGGTGACGCTCATGAGCGACGGGGTCAGCGTCTACGACTGCACCTCCGCGGACGAGGTTGTGGACCTGCTCCAGGGCGGCCAGGGAGTGTTCGGCATCGCGCTCGGCCGGGTCTGGCGGGAGGTCGAAGGGGACCTCGCGGTGCTGCCCGCCGTGCGCGCCGAGGACGACTTCGTGGCCGTGGTCCCGGGGTCTCCGGCCAGCCAGGATGACCTGGCCAAGCGCCGCCTGCGCCGCACCAGCTGAACCCAGTCCCACAATCTGGTCCTGCTCGGGTAGGATCGCAAGTGCTGATGACACCGGCCGGGAGAGACCACGCGTTAACCGCGGGCGCCGAAGGGGCAACATCCCCGGAACCTCTCAGGCACACGGACCGGCCGGAACAGGCACTCTGGAGCGGGTGTCAGACCGCGACAGACGGGGAGCCAGCGACCGCGCTTTTCCGGGGAGGGCTCTCCAATGACCGACTTCGCCGCACGTCACATCGGGCCGTCCGAGGCCGACCAGCGGCACATGCTCGGCAGCCTCGGCTACTCATCGCTTGACGAGCTCACCAGGGCCGCGCTGCCCGAGGGAACTCAGGCGCCCGAACTGAACCTGCCGGCCCCGCTGTCCGAGCCGCAGGCGCTCGCGGAACTGCGCCGGATGGCGGGCCGAAATCACGTGCTGACCCCGATGATCGGCCTGGGCTACTACGGCACGGTCACGCCGGCCGTCATCCGCCGCAACGTGCTGGAGAACCCCGCCTGGTACACGGCGTACACCCCGTACCAGCCGGAGATATCTCAGGGCCGGCTCGAGGCGCTGCTGAACTTCCAGACCATGATCGCCGACCTGACCGCGCTGCCGTGGGCAGGCGCGTCGCTGCTGGACGAGGCCACAGCCGCCGCCGAGGCGATGACGCTGGCCCGCCGGGCCAGCGCTCGCGGGCGTGTCTTCCTCGCCGACGCCGACTGCCTGCCGCAGACCCTCGCCGTGCTCCGGACCCGCGCCGAGCCCTTGGGCATCCACCTGGCCGTCGCCCCGGTCACGGCCGAGGTGATCGCCGCCCAGCCCGACCTGTTCGGCGTGCTGCTGCAGTTCCCCGGCGCCTCGGGCGCCGTCCGCGACCTCGCGCCGCTGATCGACGCGGCGCACGCCCGGGGCGCGCTGGCCGCGGTGGCCGCGGACCTGCTGGCGCTGACCCTGCTCAGGCCGCCCGGCGAGGTGGGCGCGGATATCGCGGTGGGCTCCTCCCAGCGATTCGGCGTGCCGCTGTGGTTCGGCGGCCCGCACGCGGGTTACATCGCGGTCACCGACCCGCTCAAGCGCCAGCTTCCCGGCAGGCTGGTCGGAGTGTCCGTGGACGCCGACGGCCGGCCCGCCTACCGCCTCGCGCTGCAGGCCCGCGAGCAGCACATCCGCCGGGAGAAGGCGACCAGCAACATCTGCACCGCGCAGGTCCTGCTCGCCGTGACCGCCGCGATGTACGCCACCTACCACGGCCCCGACGGGCTGGCCTGCATCGCCCGGGGCACTCACCGTAGCGCCGCGGTCCTCGCCGCCACCCTGCGCGATTTTGGCCACCGAACGGACGGTGGTGACTTCTTCGACACAATCCGGATCGTCTTCCGCGGCGGACGCGAGGAGGCGGCTGCGGCGGCCGAGCGTGCGCGGACCGCGGGCTACGACCTCTATCTGGCCCCGGACGGCGCGCTGCAGGCCAGCTGCGACGAGACCACCACCGACGACCAGCTGCGCGAGGTGGTAGCCGCGATCTGCCAGCTGGAAAAGCCCGCTGACGTGGAGCTGGCCGCCGGCTCGCCCGATGTGCTGCCCGGTTCGCTGCGGCGGACGTCGGCGTTCCTCACCCACCCGGTGTTCAGCGAGCACCGGAGCGAGACCGCCATGCTGCGCTACCTGCGGCGGCTGGCCGACTTCGACGTCGCCCTGGACCGGTCCATGATCCCGCTCGGCTCCTGCACGATGAAGCTGAACGCGGCGGCCGAGATGGAACCGATCAGCTGGCCCGGATTTGCCGGGCTGCACCCGTTCGCGCCGGCCCCGCAGGCCGGAGGCTACCTGGAGCTGATCGAATCGCTCGAGGTCAGGCTGGCCAAGCTGACCGGCTACGACGCGGTGTCCGTGCAGCCGAACGCCGGCTCGCAGGGCGAGCTGGCCGGCCTGCTCGCGATCCGCGGCTACCACGCGTCGCGCGGCGAGCAGGACCGCGACGTCTGCCTGATCCCCGAGTCGGCGCACGGCACCAACGCGGCCAGCGCGGTGCTGGCCGGGCTGCGCGTCGCGGTCGTCAAGTGCGGCTCGGACGGCGCCATCGACCTGGGCGACCTGCGCGCCAAGCTGCAGGCGCACGACCGGCAGGTGGCCGCGATCATGCTCACCTACCCGTCCACGGCCGGCGTCTACGAGCAGAACGTGCGCGCCGTCTGCGACACGGTGCACGCGGCGGGCGGCCAGGTCTACATCGACGGCGCGAACCTCAACGCGCTGGTCGGGGTGGCCACCCTGCCGTCGTTCGGCGCCGACGTGTCGCACCTGAACCTGCACAAGACGTTCTGCATCCCGCACGGCGGCGGCGGTCCCGGCGTGGGCCCGGTCGCCGTCCGCGCGCACCTGGCCGACTTCCTACCCGGGCGCGGGATCACCGGCCCGGTAGCGGCCGCGCCCTACGGGTCGGCGGGCATCCTGCCCATCTCGTGGGCGTACGTCGCGATGATGGGCGCAGCCGGGCTCCGCCGGGCCACCGGAGTCGCGGTGCTGTCCGCCAACTACGTCGCCCGGCGGCTGGCGCCGCACTACCCGGTGCTCTACACCGGGCGGAACGGCCTGGTCGCGCACGAGTGCGTCATCGACCTGCGCCCGCTGGCCAAGGACACCGGCATCACCGTGGACGACGTGGCCAAGCGGCTGATCGACTACGGGTTCCACGCGCCCACCATGTCGTTCCCGGTGCCCGGCACGTTCATGATCGAACCCACCGAGAGCGAGAGCCTGCGCGAGCTCGACCGGTTCTGCGACGCGATGATCGCGATCAGGTCCGAGATCGGACGGGTGGCCTCCGGCGAGTACGACGCCCACGACAACCCGCTGAAGAACGCCCCGCACACCGCCGAGATGCTCATCGCGGAGGAGTGGAAGCACCCCTACGACCGGGCGGAGGCGGCGTACCCGGCCGGCGCTGACCGCCGGGCCAAGTACTGGCCGCCGGTGCGCCGTATCGATCAGGCCTACGGGGACAGGAACCTGATGTGCGCCTGCCCGCCGCCCGAGGCCTTCGAGATTGGGTAGCGAGCGGAGCCCGAGACGGCCTGCGCCCGGAAGCTCCGTCCTGGCCCGTATGTCGCGATCGTCACGGTGAGCAGGAAGGGGCTCGTTGGCGCAACGTGCCCCACCTGAGGGGCTCGTTGGCGCAACGTACCCCTTGCCGGGTCCAGCCCGATCCCGGACTGCGCCTACTTGAGCCAGGGCCGAGGCTCCGGCCTGCGGTTCCCCGGAGGTTAACCGGGCCGGTACCTGCGGTGCAGTTCGCTCACCTCGGCCAGCACGCGGTCGCGGGCCGTCGCGGGGTCCAGGCCGAGGCTAGGCAGCGTGGCCGCGGCGAACTCCCCGCGCGGGTTACGCTCGGCGACACGCAGCAGGCCGAGGAGCAGATGCTCGGTACCGAGGTAGTTGTGGCGGAGCGCTCGCGCCTCCTTCAGGGCCAGCGCCAGCGAAAGCTTGACCTGGTCATTCAGCGGCACCCTGCCCCCGGTCCAGTTAAGCGGGCCCTTGTAGGTGAGCGGCACGCGCTCCAGCGCGCCCGGCCCGAAACTCTCCTCGATCCTGCGCTTGATCTCATCCAGGTCGATGCCGATGGCCGCCAGCGCCTCGGCATCGTCGCGGGCCGCGTCGTCCAGTGGCCCATGGCCGGCGCGAGTGGCCTTCGCCAGTTCGCCCTCGACGCCCGCGGCGTCCACGCCCAGGCCGGTCAGCGCCCTGGCCGCTACGCCGTCCGTGGTGACCAGCCCGTACAGCATGTGTATCGCCCGGACCTCGTCATCGCCGTGCTCGATGGCCGTGGTCTTGGCGAGGATCACCACGCTCCTGGCCTTGTCGGTGAATCGTTCGAACATCGTCAGGGATCCCCTCGGGTCAGCGCAGGCGCGCGCGGCCGCGGGCGGGATGGCCGCCGCCCGACCGCCGCGCGTGCTTCTTGTGGACGGCCTGCCGGGACACGCCGAGGATCTCGGCGATGTCCTGCCAGGACCACCCCTTCTCCCGTGCGTTATCGACCTGGAGCGCCTCGAGCTGCTCCAGCAGCCTGCGCAGCGCGGCGACGGCTCGCAGCCCGGTGCGCGGGTCGGAGCTGTCGGCCGCGGCCGCCAGGGCGGGTGCGTTGTCCATGGTGTCAATTTACGTTGACACCGTGCGGCTGTCAACTGAGGTTGACAGCCGGCCCGCGGCGCGCGTCGGCGCCAATTACGAAGCGCTTACAGGAGCGGGTGAACCGTGCGGGACAGCGTGACGTTCCCGTAGCAAAAGGGGAGAGGACCCGCCGCCAAGCCCTGCGGCCGGGAAGTCCATCACGATCGAGGGGACGCGCTATTTGTGCTCGCATGAGCATACGATCCAGCTAGGCGCGGCTTTCAGCAGGCACTCTTCCGGCAGGCACGATGCGCGAACGGAGGTCCGGTGACCGGCGTGACCAGGCGGTACGCCCCGGCCCGCCCGGCCGGGGCTGACGCGTACCCGGGACGGCAGCCAGTCCCGGGGCGGCCAGGGACCCCGGGCGGCCCGACAGACCCCGGACTCGTCGGGAACCGCAGCCGCCCGCACCCGGCTTCGTCGCACCGCGGACAGGTGCAACCACCGTCCGTTCGGGAGAAAAAAGAGTATGGCCGGGTAAGCGCGCGCGGTGTGCTGGCCGTCATCGCGCTGGGAGCAGCCGGCGTCATCGCGCTGTGGTGGCACAGCACTCCGGACGTCAGCGGGCTCGGCGGCTGGCTG
>JASHVM010000240.1:0-6189 GCA_030044595.1 Streptosporangiaceae bacterium | reverse complement strand
CGTAGCCCTCGCGGGCCAGGCCGGCGGCCAGCGCCCGGCCCAGCCCGCGGGAGGCCCCCGTGACCAGAGCGCAAGGGGGGTTGTGGGGGGGTGGGTCCCCCGAGTCGCGGGGGGTTCCGCGGGGTAGTCCCCCCGGGTCAGCACCGTTCATGGTGGCCACGCTAGGCAGCCGGCGGACCGCGCGCATCGGTCCCGCGCCCCGCCGGGCCTCAGCCGATGGTCGTAGGACCGCCGGCCGATGCAGCGGTCCAGGCGCCCGGCTAACGTCGGGTGGGTGAGCGATGGGCTGGACGAGCTCTACCAGGTGAGCCAGGCGGTGCTGTCCGTCACCCGGCAGATGTCCGTCCGCGACGTCCTGCAGGTGATCGTGCGGTCCGCGCGGTCGCTGGTCGGCGCGCGCTACGCGGCGCTCGGGGTGCCCGACGACGGCGATTCGTTCGCCGAGTTCGTCGTGGACGGGATCAGCGCGGCCGAGCAGCGGGCGATCGGCCCGCTGCCGCGCAGGCACGGGATGCTCGGCGTGCTGCTCAATGAGGGCAAGCCGGAACGGCTCCAGGACATCAGCGCCGACCCGAGGTTCGAGGGCTGGCCCGCCGCCCATCCGAGGATGTCGCACTTCCTCGGGGTGCCGGTCCGCGACGGCGACCGGATCCTCGGCATCATCTTCGCGGCCAACAAGACCTCCGCCGCGGCGGCCGGGCGCGGGTTCACCGAGCGGGACGCGGAGATCCTGTCCCTGTTCGCCACGCACGCGGCGATCGCGCTGACCAACGCCAGGCTCTACGAGCGCAGCCGGGAGCTGTCGGCGCTGCAGGAGCGCTCCCGGCTGGCCCGCGAACTCCACGACGCGGTCACGCAGAAGCTGTTCAGCATCCGGGCGCACGCCCGGGCCGCCGCGGTGCTGGCCGGGCGGAGCCCCTTCGACCCGGACCGGGTCCGGGCCGAGATCGAGGTGATCGGCGCGCTCGGCGCGGAAGCCCACGCGGAGCTGCGCGCGGTCATCGACGGGCTGGCTCCGCCGGACCTGCAGGCCGCCGGGCTGGCCGAATCCCTGCGCAGGTACGCGGTGCTCGCCGGGCGCGCGTACGGGGTCCCGGTCACGTTCACCGCGGGTCAGGTGCCCGCGCTCGGCACCCGCGCGGAGGCGGCGCTCTACCGGGTTGCGCAGGAGGCGTTGCACAACGCCCTGCGGCATTCGGGCGCGCCCCGGGTCAGCGTCCGCCTGTCCCGCACGCCCCGCCGGGTAGCCGTCGAGGTCCGCGACGACGGGCACGGGTTCGTCACCGGCGCGCCGTCGGGCGGTGTCGGGCTGGCCTCGATGCGGGACCGCGCGTCGGCGGTCGGCGGCACGCTGACCATACGGTCCGGCGAGTCGGGCACGCGAGTGCGGATGTCCGTGCCCGTCACGGCGGCCGGGACGGGAGGCGAGCCGTAGTGCGGCCCATCTCCGTGCTGATCGTCGACGACCACCCGGTGGTGCGGCGGGGACTGCGCGTCCTGCTCGAGGTGCAGGACGGGATCGAGGTGATCGGCGAGGCGGGCGACGGCGGCACCGCGCTCGGGCTGGCCGCCGAGCATGCCCCCGACGTCATCCTGCTCGACCTGAAGCTGCCGGGCCTGGACGGCATCGCCGTGCTCGACGAGCTGAAGGCTCGCGGTGACGCCGCCCGCGTTCTCGTGCTGACCAGCGTGACCGAGCCCGCGTCGGCGAGCCTGGCCGTACGCTCGGGCGCGGCGGGGGTGCTGTACAAGGACGTGGACCCGGACGCGCTCGTCCGCGCGATCCGTGCCGTCCACGACGGCCACCTGCTGCTCGCACCGGAGGCGGCGGGGACGCTGCTGCGTTCGGCCAGCTGGCGCTGGGGCGGCCTGGACGCGCTCACCAGCCGCGAGCGGGAGGTCCTCGCCGAGCTCGCCAAGGGCCGGTCCAACCGGGAGATCGCGCGCGCCCTGGGCGTCTCGGAGAAGACCGTGAAGGCGCACGTCAGCTCGGTGCTGGCCAAGCTGGGCGTGCAGGACCGCACGCAGGCCGCCTTGTTCGCGGTCCGGCACGAGCAGGGCGGCTGAGTTCCCGGGCCGCGCGACGCGCCTGGCCGCCTAGGTCAGCTGCGCGTACACGATGATGTTGTCGATGTAGTGCCCGGTGGACTCATCGAAGGGGCCGCCGCAGGTGACCAGCCGGAGTTCCGGGGAGTTGGCCCGGCCGTACACGGCGGCGGTCGGGAACGTGGTCTTGGCCACCACCTGCAGCCCGTCCACGACGAAGGCCGGCACCTTGCCGTCGGCCAGCTTGACGTAGATCTTGTCGCCCGTGCGGAGATACCTGAGGTCGTAGAACACCGAGATGCCGGTCACTGAGTCGACGTGGCCCAGGATGACCGCCCTGCCGCGCTGGCCGGGGGCCGCGCCGTCCTCCCACCAGCCGGTCAGGTTGTGCGCGTCGAGCGGCGGGACTTCGATGGTCCCGTCCGGGCTCGTGCTCAGCTTCATGATGGGCGCGTCGACGCCGATGGCCGGGATGCGGATGCTGACGGGGACCGACCGGGCCAGCACCCTGACCCCTGTTTCGTGATGCTGCTTGGGCGCGGCGGTGGTCACCGACGCAGGAATCACGGTCCCTCCGGCCTTGGGCGCGATGCCGTCGGTGAACGCGAGCGCGGCCAGAGCGACCCCGCCCGCGCACACCACGACGGCGCCGAGGGCTATGCCCAGCGCCCACCGGCCGAGCGGCTTGCGCCGGTGCCGACCGTAATACACCGCGTTAGGCGGCCGGGGAACGCGTCCGCCGCCAGCGGCGGATGGCGAACAGCCCGACGAGCCCGGCCGCTACCGCGGCCGCGGCACCGCCCGCCGCCATCGGCCCGTTACCGCCATTGATGCTGCCGCCACCGCCGGTCTGCGGGGCACCAGACGGAGGCGAAGAGGTCTTCACCACGGTCGGGGCCGGCGTGGCCGTCTGGGGTGCCGGTGGCGTGGGTGTTGGTGTCTGGGACGTGCAGGTCGGGCTCGGGGCCGGGCTGGACTGGCCGCAGGAGCCATTCGAGTTGTTCCAGTTATTGTTCTGACCGTGGCACTTCCAGCCCGAGCCTCCGCCTCCGCCCCCGCCTGACCTGGCGGCGGAAACGCTGGCATGAGTTCCGGTCAGCGGCGCCGCCTGCGCGGCCGTACCGGTCAAGATGATCGCTGCCGCGCCGGCGGCGAGACAGCCAGCCAGCACACGGATGCGCATCCCCATTTTCCCGCTCCTCTTGCCGGACCGCTCTTTCGCGGTCAACTGTGATTAATAGGCCGGGTGGCATCGTAGCGCACCCTTAAACGAGAAAGCGTCCGTGTCAGCAACATCTTTCATTCCAATTGGATATAGAGCTCCAGGCGGTCACGAAAGATCGCTGCACGGGCGCTAATCAGGGATGATTCGGCCATGAATCCGCCCGGCGCGCACCACGGAATTCGCTGCCGAGCCGGCATAGGCCGGGAAAGTCATGCCGCTTATGGCAGCTATATGCCTTATTGTGAGAATCGCGTGGTTGTGGCAGTACGATCACCATTACAGGCACGTTGTGAAATTTATGCCTGCATAGGCGATTCGGCTGCCGGTGCCCCGGGCGAAGCGCCGGCTCCAGGGCGCCGCGCGCGCCGGACGCGAGCGGCCGGCCCGACCGGCTGGTTGACCGGGCTGCGGTGACGTAGGTTCGGTTTCGGCGGCCATGCGAACCCGTGCCGCCCGGCGGATCTTGCGGGCGCCGCGGAGAAAGGGGGCCTGATGTCCGACGAGGTGCTGCGGCTGCGCGGCGTCGAGGTCCGGCGTAACGCAGCGGTGCTGCTGCGTAACGTCGACTGGACGGCGCACGAGAACGAGCGCTGGATCCTGATCGGCCCGAACGGAGCGGGTAAGACGACCCTGCTCCAGGTCGCGGCGGCGGCGATGTTCCCCTCCCAGGGCACGGTCGAAGTGCTCGGCGAGCGCCTCGGCGAGGTCGACCTGTTCGAGCTGCGCCCGAGGATCGGGCTGACCAGCGCCGCGGTCGGGGAACAGGTGCCGCCGGGCGAGAAGGTCATCGACCTCGTGCTCACCGCCTCCTACGCCGTCCTTGGCCGGTGGCGGGAGGACTACGAATCCGCCGATGTCACCCGGGCCGTCGAGCTGCTCGACGCGCTCGGCTGCGCGCACCTGATCAGGCGCAGGTTCGCCACCCTCTCCGAAGGCGAGCGCAAGCGGGTCCAGATCGCGCGGGCCATGATGCCCGACCCGGAGCTGCTGCTGCTCGACGAGCCGGCCGCGGGACTGGATCTGGGCGGCCGCGAGGACCTGCTGCGCCGGCTTGCCGGGCTCGCGCGCGACCCCAAGGCGCCGATGATGGTCCTGGTCACCCACCACGTCGAAGAGGTGCCGGACGGCTTCACCCACGCGATGCTGCTGCGCCGGGGGTCGGTGCTCGCGGCCGGGCCCATCGAGGAGGTGTTCACCGCGCGGAACCTGTCCCGGTGCTTCGGCGTCCAGCTGGAGATCGAGCACCGGCAGGCGCGCTGGACGGCGCGCGCCCGCTGACGGGCCGTCAGGGCCTGGGCCGCAGCTCGACGCGCCCGCCGGCCGTCACGCGAGCCTCAAAGGATGGCTGGCGGGCGGTGGCGGGCCCGTGCACGACGGCGCCGGTGGCGACGGCGAAGGTGGAGCCGTGCCACGGGCACGCGACGCAGGTGACGTCCCGCTCAACGACGATCCGTCCCTGGTGCAGGGGCCCCCCGAGGTGCGAGCACCGATCTGACAGCACGCTGACCGCGGAGCCCCGCCGGTACACGAGCAGCGACAGGTAGCCGAGCTGCCGGCGCACCGGCCGCTGGTCAGGCAGCTCGCCCAGGCCGCACAGGTCGTGCCAGCCGAGCCCGGACAGGTGGCTGATCTGGTCGGCGTGGCTGGCGCCAGCGCCGAGCCTGAGCGCCAGGTGCCCGCCCAGGTAGGAACCGATCGTGGCCACGGCGAGCCCGGCCGCGGACAGCAGGCGGCCGCCTCCTGGCCGCCCGCCGGCCCGGGCGGCCAGCGAGCCGAGGAACAGCGTGGCCGCCCCGGCCTGGCATACGGCGTGCGCGAGGCCTACTCGCTGCTGATCGGTGTGCAGGGCCGACCAGTCGGCCAGTCCGGTGGCCGCGGCTGGCGCGCTGCCGAGGACCCCGGCGGCGATGAGCATCCGCGACGCGCTCCCGGTACCGCGGAACAGGTCAAGCAGCACCGCCGACGTCCAGCAGCCGAGAGGCAGCCGGACCAGCGCGGGGTGCGCGGGCTGGCCGAAGGGAACCCCGTGCAGCGCATCGGTGCGTGGCCCCGCAGGAAGCGCTCGCACGACGGTGTCCGACAGCCTGCGGATCACGGGATCGAGCGCATGGGCACGCTCGATGCGCTCGGCGACTGCGGCGGGACTGGCCGGGAAGGGGGCCTTGCGGGCGTGGCGGGCCTGGCGCGGTGTCCGGCCGGCTATAAGGGATCGCGGCACGCTTAGTGCCTACCCGCCGGCAGCGGTGAGTATCTCCACCCGAATAATCATTGTGGATCCGAACCTTTGCCGCGCCGTCGGGAAGCTCCGCTCCTCCTGCGGCGATCGCGGGTATCTATCTGCGCGACCTTCCTGGCCAGGGCCGGACGCCGGTCCGGATCCGGGCGTTTGCCCGGCTGCGGCCGAACCAGTGCCCGGCGACCGCTAGCGCCCTGGGCTCAGTCTTCGCCCGGGGGCTTCTTGTCGGTGCCGGGGACGATGAGCTCGTAGGCCGGGTTGATCATGACCGGGGCGCCGTTCTTGATGCCTACCGGACCGCGGAACCTGACCCGCGATCCGCACATCAGCCCGGGGATGCGAGAGCGTCCGTAGAACATCGCGGTGAGGTCCCCGGTTGAGTCGGAGATCTCGCAGACGAGCACGGAGTTCCGCTCCACGGGCCGGATCTCGAGCACCCGGATCCGACCTTCCACGGTGGCCCGGCCCGGCTGGTGCAGCGAGCCTATAGGGGTGACTCCGGGCGGCGGCGTGGGCCGGTCGTACGTGCCTGCCCCCGGCAGCGGCTCGGGAGTGTCTTTGCGCTGGCCGGGCCGTGACCGGCGAGGCGGGTCGGCCGCTGGCGGCCGGCCCCCGTCTTGTTTTGGCTGCGTGCCCTCGCTCGGGGCCGGCGCCGCGGCGGTCGCCGACGCGGCCTGCGGCC
>JASHVM010000239.1:0-4870 GCA_030044595.1 Streptosporangiaceae bacterium | reverse complement strand
GGCCCAGGTGGGTGATCAGGTGCCATAGCTGGTCGAAGAAGTCTCCTTCGCCTTTGCTGACGCCGAGCAGCTTGGGGACCTGGCCGACGATGATGGTCAGGGCCAGGCCGACGATGAACCCCTTGAGCACCGGCTCGGAGATGAAGTTCGCGACGAACCCCAGCCGGGCCAGCCCCGCGGCCAGTGCCAGCACGCCGGTGGTGATCGCCAGCGTTACCGTCAGCGGCGCGAACACGCCGGACTTCCCCGCCGCGACCTGACCGACCGCCGCCGCCGACAACGCCGCCGTGGCCGCCATCGGCCCGGTCACCAGGTGCTTGGAGCTGCCGAACGCTGCATAGAAGATCAGCGCCCCGGGCGCCGCGTACAAGCCCACCACCGGGGACACCCCCGCGATGGAGGCGTAGGCCAGTGCTTCGGGTACCAGCACCGCCCACACCGTCAGCCCGGCGATCGCATCACCGCGCAGCCACCCGGCCTGGTAGCCGCGCAGCGAGGTGAAGACCGGCAGACGCGCCCGGCCGGCCGCGCGGTTGCCGGTGTTACTCACGGGATGACGATGTTGAAGTCGGTGTCGAAGTCATCGAGCAGCCCGGCAAAGGTCTCAAGGGCCGACTCATCGCCGTCAAGGATGATCGTGCCGTCTTTCGCGAGCTGGGCCGCTGCGGCCGGTTTGAGGATGGCCGCGGCCAGGGCGGCTTTCGGTCCGGCGACGGTCAGCTGGGTGCCGGGGTGTGCGCCGGGCCGCGCGTTGAGGACGCCGCGCTTGATCCACATGGTCCAGGTCTGGTCGTGGTCGGTGAAGGTGTAGTCGATACGCAGGTCGGCGTCGGCGGCGCGCGGGCCGTTGAGGTGCACGGCGGCGAAGTCGAACATGATGTCGATCGGCATGCCGAGGATGGTGTCGCGGCTGGCGCTGGTGAACCCGAGCGGGATGACGCCCTCGCGCAGTTCCCGGGCCGCGCAAAGGAAGATGTACCGCCATTGCGGGCCTTCGACCTGGTAGCCGAGCTGTTCGTAGGCGTCGGCTTGCAGGCCGCGGGCCTCGGTGTTGTCCGGGTCGGCGAAGACCAGCTGGTGCAAGATCTCGGCCGCCCACCGGTAGTCCCCGGCGTCGAATGCGCGCCTGCCCTCGGCCAGGATCTTGTCCGCGCCGGCGAACGCGACCAGCCTCTTGGCCGACTCGGCGGGCGGGTGCGGGTACAGGGACACCGGGTCGCCGTCCCACATGCCCAGTTCCTTGGTGAACACCGCCCGTACGTCGTGGTGCAGGGTGCCGTGGTAGCCGCGGTTGTACCACTTGCGGCCCAACTGCTCGGGCAGCTCGATCTCCTCGGCCGCCTCCAGGGGCGTGTATCCCTGGTTGGCCAGCCGCAGCGCCTGGTCGTGAATGTACTTGTAGGTGTCGCGCTGCGACTCCAGCAACTCCACCACGCTCTGGTTGCCCCAGGTCGGCCAGGTGTGGGTGCTGAAATGCACCTCGGCCTGGTCGCCCCAGCGCTGCAGCGTCTCGTCCAGGTAGCGGGCGAAGTTGCGGGCATCGCGGGTGCGGGCGCCGCGCAGCGTCTGGATGTTGTGCAGTGTGTGGTTAGCGTTCTCCGCGCAGGTCAGCGTCCTGAACTGCGGGATCCAGATATGCATCTCCTCTGGCGCCTCGGTATCCGGGGCGTACAAGAACTCGAACTCGATCCCGGCCAGCTCCCGCCTGGCGCCGGTCTGCATGATCGAGTCGGTCGGCGAGATGTAGGAGATGGTCGGGACGTAGGAGGACGCGACCCCGATGCCGCAGGTCACGAAACCGCCCGGGCCGGACGGCAGCAGCGACCCGAACGCGTACCCGGCCCGGCGCGACATCGCGTTCCCCGCGACCACGTTCTCCCCGATCGCGTACTTATCGAACGAGGCGATCGTGCCCGGCCCGATCACCGGCACCTTCCCCGACGCGACATCATCCGGGTCGACCACGCCCTTGACCCCGCCGTAGTGATCGATATGCGTATGGGTGTAGATCACCGCGGCCACCGGCTTCTCCGACACATGCTCGCGGAACATCTGCAGGCCCAGCCGGGAGGCTTCCACCGATTCGCCGCAGTCGATGATCACCAGCCCGGTCTCGCCCTCCACGATGGTCAGGTTCGAGATGTCGGCGTTGCGGGCCTGGTACACCCCGCCGGTCACCTTGAACAACCCGGCCTTCTTGATCACCTGCGACTGCCGCCACAGGCTCGGGTTCACCGAGTCCGGCCGCACCACCCCGTCACCGATCCAGTCGAAACTGGGCAGGTCCACGGTCGGCTTGCCGTCCGGGTTACGCGGCGAATCCGGGTACCGCGCGATCAAGCCCCGCTCGGCATCCGCGAAATCCTGCCGATCCGCCAGGTCATACAGCGACTCCGCGTCCCGGTTCGCAGTCACTGTGACCGAAGTGGGCTCCTTCGGCGTGTACGACATGCCGCCTCTTCTCCCGTCCATTCGCGGTTCGCAACTGGGGACGTTCCCGTCACATCACACACTTCCCCAGCCGCTTACCAGCTGACAAGAACACGAACCCGCAACACGCCGCCACTCCGGGGATCATGGGGATAACCAGGGCCGCCACGCCCAGCGACTGCTGAGCCGCTGTGCCGACCACCGCCTAACTGGCATGCTGCCGTTGGCGGGCCAGTCAAAGGAGGTGCACGGAATGCAGCAGCTTGCGGTCCGGGAACCCCGCGATCAGGCCCCGGTCCGCGTCAGCGAAATCCTCCCGGTCCGCTATCTCATACCGCGTCGCCGCCTCACGGTTCGCAGCCACCGACGCGGGCGTGGCGTCCTTCGGCGCAGCGGTCATATCTACCTCTCTCCCGTCCGGGCCGGCCGTCATACGAACCACCGGAACCCACGCCAGCCGTCTCGGTGATCCGCCGACTTCCCCTCTATACCTGCCCGACGGCCAAGACTCCCGGTGCTGCAGCAGGCATACTTGAGCACGAAGAAACCCCGGCTTCATGATCGCATCGCGCGGCCAGGCCCCTCCCTGGATGGACCGGGCTGCCCGCTGCCTGAGCGGCAAGACGGGTCGCAGGCGTGGCCTCCGCCCGGGGCACCGGGACCGGCGACCAGCTCAAGATCAACTATCAGCCGATTGACAAATCCGCCTCCGCCCAGCATGTCGCCCAGCATCTGGGGGAGACGCCAGAACTGGCTGATCTGCGTGCAACACGTGCTACCCGCACCTGACGATCGCTAAGCGCGTAATCGGCGATATGAAATTGTTCGAGCTAATAACAATATGCCCGCTTGTCACGCTACGCGACCGCGGGGAGCCTATCGTTCACCGGACCGCAAGAGTCCAGCGCGCCCGCAGATGCCGTAGCCGGTTGTTGGAACCGCAGGTGGGGTGGGTGGGACTCGAACCCACGGCTAACGGATTATGAGAAGCACGGCCCCGCGCAACATGCGCGCTAGCTGCACCGATAGCACAGAAAATCGCACAGATAGCACTCGCCGCGCTGGGATTATCCGGCAAGCCATTCCACGACCATTCCACGCCAGAGACGCCCATGTCCGGTCATCCTGCTACTGTGCGTAAACGCTGCTGATGACATGGATCCGCGCCCAGACGCGGACACGGTGCCAGGGACGGCGGCTGATCTGCATGCCGCTACGCACACCCTCCGGTTAGCCCCACGCCCGGATCTGCATGAATTGAGGACGTTGCCTCTACGCATGTATATGCACTGGCCGGCATGTTCACTCGTAGTCTTGAGGGCTGTCCACGCGAGTGGCTCGACCGTATATTTATGCGGTTCTGTCCTCGGCGCGAATGCCCGCTTCTGCCGCGATGAGCGCCGCTACGAGTGGGTGTCCTTCAGCCTCGCGGCGGCTGCGGCAGGCCATAACGGGCGAGGCAATCGGCGCGACGCAGAGCGTCGGGCAAGCGGTGCTGGCCGGCCATGCGCCAGACGAGGTCGGCGGCGTCGGCGCGGGTCATCCCGGCGGCCGTGACGTACAGCGGGCGGACAGAGGCTCCGCGCCGCACCGCGATGGCGTGCGTGGCGGGGCAGAAGGCCGACTTGGCCACGCCGACCACCGGACCGCCGAACTCGTCGCGAGCGCGGGCGCCCAGGCCGGGCCGTCCGTCCGGGTCCAGGTCGGCGTAGCCGTCGATGATGAGCAGGGCCATCTCGGCCAAGCCGTCCAGCACCGCGCGCGGCGGCGGGAGCTCGCGCAGGTAGAACGACCCCGGCTGGTAGGGCTCCACGTCGGGCACCCACGGCGATGCGGTCGGCTGCTAGGCGGGGGGAAGGCGGCATCGGCGGCTACGACAGCGGCCGCCCGGGCGCCGCCAGACGCCAGGTAGTACGCGTCCGCAGCAACGAAGACGCCTACGCCAGGATGCGGGCCAGTTTCCACGGACCTTAGAATGCCCGCACCGCGGACGACCGCGCCACGGTCAAGCCGCAGGCTGCGGCGGCACGCATCTCGACATCACAAGGAGTGAACACCCCCGAATTGCTGGCGCGCCCGCAGCCGCCCAATTGTACCATTTTCAATGGCGGATTCTCTGTTGTCGTACCGGCGCATAAGAATTACTCTGCACGTCCGGCGCGGCGCGGTTGCCGCGCGATTCCCGGTAACGGCAGAGCCGCGCTGAATCACCCTGCCGGGGAGCGGTCTGAACAGCGACGCGGGCGGAACGGCAGCGATCGGCAGTACAACGCGTGATCCGCGGGTCTCAGCGTCCGGGTGCGCGCTCAGCAGATGTTCAGGTCAAGGGGCGAGTGAGGCTGCCTGTTCAAGCAACTGCCTGGTGTCCGCCATGAGCGGGCGGGCGCCGAGGGATTCGAAGATCGCCTGGGCGTTCCCCAGGCTTGTCGCCGCTCGTTGC
>JASHVM010000238.1:0-3081 GCA_030044595.1 Streptosporangiaceae bacterium | reverse complement strand
ACGTCAACCAGGCGCCGTTCCCCCGCGAACGCTCCAGCTGGACCGCGGCCGCGGTAGTCCTCGCGGCCGACGCGCTGGCCGGCTGGTCCGGCGGCGCCGGGATATTCCGGGACGCCGCGGGGTCAGCCCTTGAGAGTTATTCAGAGAGCGGCTAGCGAGCCTGGGCCACGGAGGCCCGTGCGAGCGGCCGCTGCGGGCGGCCAGGGCCGAACTTGCAGAGGAATCTGAATAACCCGAACTTCGATCGAATAAGCTGCCCTGACCGGTTCGTTCCAGGAGGCGGAGCGAGCCGGTAGCGCGGACTTCGGTGAACGCGCCGGAGGCTAGGGCCCGCCGGTAGATCAGGTACGGCGCCTGGCCGCCGTCCGCGGGGTCGGGGAACACGTCGTGGATGGCCAGAGCGCCGCCTCGGGCCACCCACGGCGCCCAGGACCGGTAGTCGGTGATCGCGGCCTGTTCGGTGTGGCCGCCGTCGATGAACACCAGGCCGAGCGGCGTGCCCCACAGCCGGGCCACGTCGGCGGACCGGCCTACGACCACGACCACGTGATCCTCCAGGCCGGTGGCCGCCAGCGTGGCCCGCAGGCTGGGCAGCGTGTCGAGGCGGCCGGTCACCGCGTCCACCAGGCCCGGGTCGTGGTACTCCCAGCCGGGCTGGTGTTCCTCAGAACCGCGGTGATGATCGACGGTGACGACCAGCTGGCCGGCGCGGCGGGCCGCCGCCGCCAGGTAGATCGTGGACTTGCCGCAGTAGCTGCCGATCTCCAGGACCGGGCCTGCGTAGGCGTACGCCGCGGCCGCGTCGAACAGCGCGAGGCCTTCGGCGGCGGGCATGAAGCCGGCCGTGGCCTCGGCCGCTTGCATCAGCTCGGCGTTCATCGCGGTCATCGTTCACCTCGCCGAATGTGCCGCCACGGGCCGTTCGGGATAATAAGGATCTTCGCGGGCGGGACGGCCACCGATCAGGGACCGGCCAGCCGGGACAGGCGCGCGAGAGCCTCGGTCAGGACCTCAGGGCGCTTGCAGAAGGCGAACCGGACCTGGGTGCGGGCCGCTTGCTTGTCGTCGTAGAAGACCGCGGACGGGATGGCGACCACGCCGACGCGATCGGGTAGGGCGCGGCAGAATTCCATGCCGTCCTGGTCGGTCAGCGGCTTGATGTCGGTGGTGACGAAGTAGGTGCCCTCGGGCGGGTACACCTCGAAGCCGATGTCGCTCAGGCCCGTGGTGAACAGGTCACGCTGGGCCTTCAGGTCGGCGCACAGCTTGGCGTAGTACTCGTCGGGCTGCCCGAGCGCCTCGGCGATCGCGTACTGGAACGGGCCGCCGCTGACGAAGGTCAGGAACTGCTTGACGGTCTTGACCGCGGTGACCAGCTCGGGGGTGGCCTTGACCCAGCCGATCTTCCAGCCGGTGAACGAGAACGTCTTGCCCGCCGAGCTGATCGTCACGGTCCGCTCGCGCATGCCGGGGAACTGCGCGATCGGGACGTGCTCGCCGTGGAAGACCAGGTGCTCGTAGACCTCGTCGGTGACCACGAGCAGGTCGCGCTCGACGGCCAGCTGAGCGATCGCGGCGAGCTCGTCGCGGGTGAACACCGAACCGGTCGGGTTGTGCGGGGAATTGAGCAGGATCAGCCTGGTCCGGTCGGTGACGGCCTTGGCCAGCTCGTCGAGATCGGGACGGAAGCCCGGCGGACGCAGCGTGACCGGGACCCGGACGCCGCCGGCCATGGCGATGTTCGCGGCGTAGGAGTCGTAGTAGGGCTCGAACGCGATCACCTCGTCGCCCGGCTCGACCAGCGCGAGCAAGGTCGCGGCGACCGCCTCGGTGGCTCCCGCGGTGACGAGTACCTCGGTGTCCGGGTCGTAGCCCAGGCCGTAGAAGCGTTCGGCGTGCGCGGCGATGGCGTACCGCAGTTCCGGGACGCCGGTACCTGGCGGGTACTGGTTGCCCCGGCCGCTGCGGATGGCGTCGGCCGCAGCCAGGGCGACCTGCGCCGGCCCGTCGGTGTCCGGGAACCCCTGACCCAGGTTGATCGAGCCGGTGGCGACGGCGCGCGCGGACATCTCGGCGAATATCGTGGTCCCCAGGCCGTCAAGGCGCCGGTTCAGCAGTGGTCGTTTGGCTGCGGGTCGGCTCACGGGTCCATGACATCATGCCGCGGCCGGGCGCGCGCCGGTTAGGCTGGCCGTATGCGAGTCGCGTTGTGCCAGATCCCGGTCAGCTCGGTACCTGACGTCAACTCAGGACGGGTCCGGGAGGCGTTGCGCGAGGCCGCGGACCAGGGCGCCGACCTGGCGGTATTCCCTGAGGCGACCCAGATCAGGTTCGGGTCGGACCTGCGGGCGGCCGCCGAGCCGCTGGACGGCCCGTTCTGCTCAGGGCTGGCGTCGGCGGCCAAGGACACAGGGGTGGCGCTGGTGGCCGGGGTGTTCGAGCCCGCCCCGGACGGCCGGGTGTACAACACCGCCGTGGCCTACGACGCGGCCGGGGAGCTCGTCGCCTCGTACCGCAAACTGCATCTGTTCGACGCGTTCGGGCATCGCGAGTCCGACCAGGTCGCGCCGGGGTCCGCGCCGGTCCTGGTGACGCTGGCCGGGGTGCGGACCGGGCTGGAGATCTGCTACGACGTCCGGTTCGGTGAGCTGTCCCGGGCGCTGGCCGTGGCCGGGGCTTCGCTGCTGGTGCTGCCCGCCGCGTAGGCCGCGGGGCTGTTCAAGGAGGACCACTGGGTCACCCTGGTCCGGGCGCGCGCCATCGAGAACACCGTGTGGGTCGCGGCGGTCGGGCAGGTGCCGGATCCGGGCGAGCCCGCGACCCGGGCCGCGACCGGGGTCGGGCGCAGCATGCTCGTCGACCCGCTGGGCGTGGTCAGGATCGATCTCGGACCGGGGCGCGGGGTGGCGGTCGGCGAAGTCGACACCGACCTGGTCGGGACCGTCCGGGCCGCCGTGCCGTCGCTGGCCAACCGCAGGGAAGACGTGTTCGGGATGCCGGTGCCGATCCCTGGTTTCGGCTCCGGCTGAGCATGTGGTCAGCGGACCGGCGACTGCCAGAAGACCGGCTGCTCGCCGGCGG
>JASHVM010000237.1:0-3870 GCA_030044595.1 Streptosporangiaceae bacterium | reverse complement strand
GAGATCACCCAGATCGTGATCGGCCCTATCCACCGCAGCTGGCCGCATATCGCCGTCGGCGGGCGGATCGTGCGGCGGATTTTCGAGGAGGCCGGTGCCTCCGGCATCGACGTCCTCGTCATCGCCCGGCGAGACCTGCCTCCCGCGCAGGCCTCCGACCCAAGTGCGGCCAACGAGCCCTAACCTCGCGCAGGTCACCTCGCCCACGCCGCCGGATGCCGGCTGCCAGCCGCGCCTGGGAGGCTGGTGTGGCTGCGGGGGACGCAGCACGGCACGCCAGCTCCTAGTAACCCCTGCCCTGATTCGCGAAATCATTATCGTGGACAGAAACCGCCGGAATCCCCGGGGTTTCTGTCCACGATCATGTCAGCGGCACCGTCCAGGACAACTGCTGAGGCCTGCGGGACAAGAGTTGCTCGCACAGCACGAGCAGGGCTTTCGATGGGGTGAGCGAGGGGACTCGAACCCCCGACACCCAGGACCACAACCTGGTGCTCTAACCAACTGAGCTACGCCCACCATCGTCGCCTGGCCTACGCCACCAGGCGATACTAGAACGCGCGCTGCCCCGAGGGACATCGCGCGGCCGTTCAGAAGTATAGCGGTTCCCCCGGCGGGTCCGCGTCAGCCGCTGTCCGCCGTGCCGCGCGGCTCCGCCGCGCCAGGCGTTTCCGCCGGATCGGCCTGCGTGTACCGCGCGGCGATCTCGCGCGCGCTCGCCGAATCCGGTCCCGGCTGCGGAACGAACACCGTATCCCGGTAGTAGCGCAGTTCCTGCACGCTCTCCCTGATGTCGGCCAGCGCCCGGTGCCCCCCGTGCTTGGCGGGCGAGGCGAAGTACGCACGCGGATACCAGCGCCGCACGAGCTCCTTGATGCTGGACACGTCCACCATCCGGTAGTGCAGGTAGGCATCGAGTTCCGGCATGTCACGGGCGATGAACCAGCGGTCGGTGGCGATGGAGTTCCCGCACAGCGGCGCCTTCTTGGGCTCCCGAACGTGCCCGCGCACGTAGTCGAGCACGAGTTCCTGCGCCTCGGCGACCGGGATCCCGCCCGGCAGCTCGGCCAGCAGCCCGGACGTGGTGTGCATCTCGCGCACCACCTCGGCCATGCCGGCGACGGCCTCGGCCGGAGGCTTGATGACCAGGTCCACGCCCTCGTCGAGCACGTTCAGCTCCCCATCGGTCACCAGGCAGGCGATCTCGATCAGGGCGTCCTGCTCGATGTCGAGCCCCGTCATCTCGCAGTCGATCCACACCAGGCGGTCATTCACCATCACAGCGTATGGCCTTAGTCCCTTTTTTTATACCGAACGGGCCGCGGCGCGCGCCCAGCGACAACGAACCGCGCAGCACGGCACCGAACGGGCCGCGGCGCGTGCCCAGCGACAACGAACCGCGCAGCACGGCACCGAACGGCCGTGGTCTCACCCCCGGCGGCTGCTGATGTGCTGCGGCACCGCGATCCCGGGCCGCAGGTCGGTATCGGGCTCCGGTTCCCCGAACGCCTCGGTCACCGGCACGACGCCGGCCCATATGTCCATCGCGTAGTCTTCCGGCTCGTCGTGCGGCCCGCCGGTGCGGATCTTGACCGAGGCCTCGGTGAGCGGAAGCTCGAGGACCGAGGTGGCGGCCAGCTCCTTCTTGGTCGGCTGCCGCACGTAGGACCACTGCCCCGGGACCAGGTGCTCGGTGATGACCTCCAGCGCAGCCGTCCGTTCCGCGGGATCGGTGAGCAGCCGGGCCACCCCGAAGATCATCGCGCTGCGGTAGTTCATCGAATGGTTGAACACCGACCGGGCGCAGACGAGCCCGTCCAGGTGCGTGACGGTGACGCAGACTTCCTGACCGGCCCCGGCCACGAAAGTGGCGTTCGCTGATGACCCGTGCAGGTAGAGCAGGTCACCGCGACGGCCGTATCCGGTGGGCAGCACTCGCGGGACGCCGTTGGCTATGACCCCGAGGTGGCAGATCAGCCCGGCGTCGAGCACGGCGTAGAGGTCATCGCGATCGGTCCGGCCGCGCTCGCTGTGCCGCCGCAGCTCGGTACGCGGGGTACTTGAAAGGTCAGGCATGCTCATGATCATTCACGGTACGCCGCGATCACTCGATCCCGCCCCCGGAACACGGCTCAGACGGCAGCCGCCCGCAGCGACGCGCCGGCCCGGATCTCGGGCGCCGTGCGCGGGCCCAGGCTGATCGGGGACTCGTAAACCGCGGGCGCTTCGGCCAGCTCGCGCTCGAGACTCTGCGCGCTCGCAAGCTGGTCGATGTCGATGCCGCCGGGACCGACGCTGTCGCAGTCGGGGACCTGCGAAGCGCCGAAATGCCCGCCGAGAGCCCACAGCGCCCGGCTGCGCGGCTGGGCCGTCTGCCGGAACGGAGCCGGCTTACCGGCCGGCCACCGCCGGGGAATCTGCCACGAGTCGAGCCAGCCGAGGATCTCGCCCAGTCCGATCATCTGGTAGCTGGTGAACGGGTCCCTGGCCGAGCCGAGCACGCCGATCTGGACGCACAGCCTGCCTTCGCGGTTCACGCCCGCCTGGCGGTACGGGAGAACGTCCGGCGCGTAGTCAAGGTACTCGGGAGCGCCGAGAGCGCAGCCCGCCCTGACGATCGGCACCAGCTGGGCGATGTCACCGGTGAGCGGATCCCACACCAGATGACACGGCCGGTTGTCCTGGTTGAGCCGCTGCGCGGCCGACCAGGCCGAAACTACCCTCGGGTCAGCCCCGAGGGTCAGCCAGACGACCCTCGGCGCTCCTCCTCCCAGTTGTCCCCCGTCGGTCTCTGCTCGGATGCGTCGGGCGCCCGGCATCCACGCGTCAGCCAAAGGGTGTCCTCCCCAGGATCGAACGGTCTAGACCTTCCAGGTCCCTCTACCCTGCTTACGCCAGCACGGGTGATTAGTCCATAGGCCAGAACGTTAGGATTTTGCTTTCGTCTCCATCTACGATTCGGTAGATCATGACCGTAACCGACAGTCCTCCCGGCATCGGTGACCCCGCGCGCCTGGTCAGCTGGCTCAACGACCACATCCCGGGCGAGCCGGTACGCCTGGCTGATATCCAGCTCATCGCGGGCGGCCGCTCGAACCTGACCTATCGCCTGGCGGTCTCCGGGCCGGCCGGGAGTCGGCTGCTGGTGCTGCGCAGGCCGCCGCTCGGCCACGTGCTGCCGACCGCGCACGACATGTCGAGAGAATTCCGCGTCCTGTCCGCGCTCGCGGGCACGCCGGTGCCCGTCGCCCCGCTGGTGGCGTCCTGCACGGACGAGGACGTGATCGGCGCTCCCTTCTACGTGATGGAAAACGTGCCCGGCGAGGTGCTCCGCACCCGCGCCGACACCTCCGTGCTGAGCGAGGAGCAGGCCGCGGAGCTGTCCGGCCGCCTGGCCGACATGCTGGCCGCGATCCACGGCGTCGACGTCGCGGCGGTCGGCCTCGGCGACCTCGGCCGCGGCGCCGGGTATCTCAGCCGCCAGCTCGACCGGTGGCAGCGGCAATGGCAGCTGTCGGCGACCAGGGAGATGCCCGGCTACACCGAGCTGGTGGACAGGTTGACGGCCGCGCTGCCCGCCGAAGGCGAAGTCACTTTGGTCCACGGAGACTTCAGGCTGGACAACGTACTCGTGACGCTGTCGCCGGGGCCGCGGATCACCGCCGTGGTGGACTGGGAAATGGCCACCTTGGGCGATCCGCTGGCCGACCTGGGCCTGACCCTCGTCTACTGGACCGACCCGGACGAGAAGGGCTGGCTCACCCCGGCCGGCGTGCCCGCTGATGCCCCCGGGCTGTCGACGGACGCCACGACCAGCCCCGGGTTCCTGACCCGCGCCGAGTTCGCCGCCGAGTACGCCCGGCGCACCGG
>JASHVM010000021.1:0-5834 GCA_030044595.1 Streptosporangiaceae bacterium | reverse complement strand
CATCGGCATCGCCCTGGCCACGCTGTTCCGGCTGTACTGCTACCGCCGGTGGGTCTTCCTGTACGCCGACGGGGATTCGCCGGCCGCCGAGCGGCTCGAGCCGGAGACCTCGGGGACCTGAGGCTGGCCGTCGCCTACCGGCAGCCGCGGACGGCGGACAAGTCCAGCGGTGCCTTGAGCGCGGCGTCCTGCTGTGCGTTCGTCAGGTACCCCACGGCGGCCATCCGGTCGATGACGTGCACCAGGCGCGCCCGCGCCCGGGCCGGGTAAACCAGCGGGTCGTCGTAGGTCGGCGCGTTCACCACGCCGGCCAGCATGGCGGCCTGGACCAGGGTCAGCTGGGCGGGCGGCCGCCCGAAGTAGCCGCAGCTGGCCGCGCTGAGACCGTAATAGCCGTGACCGTAGTACGCGACCTCGGCGTACAGGCGCAGGATCTCCGCCCGGCTGTAGGTCCTGTTGAGCTTGACGGCCAGCGCCACCTGCTCGAACAGCTGCGTGAAGCCGCTGCGGCCCGAGGTATACAGGTTCTTGGCCAGCTGCTGGTCGATCGTGCTGCCACCCCCGTCCTGGCGCCCGGTCACCCAGGAGACCGCGACCCGGACCAGCGCCAGGGGATCGATCCCCGGATCGGCGTAGAACCGGTGGTCCTCCGTGGCCACCAGGGCCTGCGCGAAGCGCGGCGGGACCGGCGGGCCGGGATAGGCGATGTGATGCTCCCGCGCCTGGGCCTGGGCCAGGGCGGTGGCCTGCCCGGCCGAGGGGGTCAGCACGAACAGCAGCGCGATCCCCACCGCGAAGACCACGACGACGACGAAGACGATCTTGGTGATCCTCAAGCCCAGCCTGAGCCGCCTGTCGCCCTTGCTCGGCGGCGGCTGCTGCTCGCCGAGGTCGACGTCGTGAGAGTCTGAGCGGCGAGCGCCAAGTACCCTCAACTGCCCAGTCCCTCCGTGCGGCCGCGACGCTGTTCCTGCTAACTACAACGAGCAGCTCGCCCCATGCGGTGCCCGGCACATCGTAACTTCCCGCGTCGGCGGCGTTCACGCACCGGCCGTGGCGTGGCGGGGGCCGGGCGCCGTTTCCGCGAGCCACCGAGGCTGCGCTAAGCTGGCTGAGCCGATAGGCGGACAGCAGGTTGGCGTTATAAATTGTAGTTGTAACGCTACGGGACGTGGCCCAGCTTGGTTAAGGCGCTAGTCTGGGGGACTAGAGATCAGGAGTTCAAATCTCCTCGTCCCGACGAATGGGATCAGGCGAAGCGGGACCCTGGGAGGCCAGGCTCCGGGCGTCTAGTGTTGACTAGCGCCATGCCTGTTGAGGGAGAATACGAGCCGAGCACGGCGGCCTGGGTGCGCGATCAGGTGGAACTGTACGAGGGTTCCGGCGGGACCCAGGGCACGACGCTGCGCGACACCGGCCTGCCGGTGGTGATCGTGACCAATCGCGGCGCCAAGAGCGGCAAGGTGCACAAGACACCGGTGATGCGGGTGGAGCACGGCGGGCGTTACGCCATGGTGGCGTCGAAGGGCGGCGCCCCGGCGCATCCGCTGTGGTATCACAACGTCCTCGCGAATCCCCTGGTCGAGCTGCAAGACGGCCCGGTCAAGCGGGACATGATCGCCCGCGAGGTCAGCGGCGCCGAGCGCGGCGAATGGTGGGAGCGGGCGGTCGCCGCGTACCCGCCCTACGCGGAGTACCAGCAGAAGACCACCCGGCAGATACCGGTGTTCGTCTTGGAGCCCGCGGCCGGAACGTGACGCCGCCCCGCGGCGGGGACGTCGCGGGTCGGTACATTCGGCAAACTAGAGCAGTGACAGCACGGGCAGAACTCGCGCGCCGGGCCCACGCTCACGGCGTGGCGGTCTCCTACCAGGACTGGCGGGGCCGTCTGGTCGAGGTGGCCGACGAGACGCTGGCCGCGGTGCTCGAGAGTATCAGCTCGGGGGGGCGATCTCCCCAGCCTCCTCCGACCCGGGGACCCCGTCCGACCGGTCCTCCCTTGCGGGCGCCGTTTCCCGCCCGCCGGGCGTGGGGATTTACCGTCCAGCTTTACTCGGTTCGCTCCCGCGCGTCCTGGGGTCATGGTGACCTGCGCGACCTCGCCGATCTCGCCGCGTGGAGCGGGCGCGAGCTCGGCGCGGATTTCGTGCTCGTCAATCCGCTGCACGCGGCTGAGCCGCTCGGCCCGGTCAGCGCGTCGCCGTACCTGCCGATGACGCGACGCCACATCAGCCCGCTGTACCTGCGCATCGAGGACATCCCCGAGTACGCCGGGCTCGGCGCGGGTGACCGCGCGCGGATCGACGCTCTCGCCGCGCCGTTGCGCGCCGCGAACACGGTGGCGGGCTTGATCGACAGGGACGCGGTCTGGGCCGCTAAGCGCTCCGCGCTCGAGATCATCCGGGCCGTGCCGCTCGGCCCGGGCCGTCGCGCCGAGTTCGACGCCTTCCGCGCCCGCGACCGCGAGGCGCTCCAGGACTGGGCGGTTTGGTGCGCGATCGCCGAGGTTCACGGCCCGGACTGGCGGACGTGGCCTGCCGCGCTCGCCGATCCCCGGTCGGCGCGGGTGGCAGCGCTCGCGCGCACGCTGGCCGACCGGGTGGACTTCCACGCCTGGCTGCAATGGCTGGTCGCGGCGCAGGCCGCCGCGGCGCAGGCCGCGGCCGGGCAGGCCGGAATGACCATTGGCGTCATCAATGACCTCGCCGTGGGCGCGCATCCCGGCGGCGCCGACGCCTGGGCGCGTCAGGACGTGATCGTTCCCGGCGTGAGCGTCGGCGCGCCGCCGGACGAGTTCAACCAGCGGGGCCAGGACTGGACGCTGCCGCCGTGGCATCCCGGGTGGCTGGTCGCTCAGGGGTGCAGGCCGATGGCGGAGCTCGTCGCCGCGACCACACGGCACGCAGGAGGCATGCGCGTCGATCACGTCATGGGGCTGGCCAGGTTGTGGTGGATACCCGCCGGGATGCCACCCGGCCTCGGCACTTACGTGCGGTATGACCACGAACTGCTGGGGAGCGTGCTGGCCGGGGAGGTGGCGCGCGCGCACGCGCTGGCGATCGGGGAGGATCTCGGCACGGTGGAGCCGTGGCTGCGTGACTTCCTGGCCGACCGCCGGGTACTGGGCACCTCGATGCTGTGGTTCGAGCGCCGCGCGGATGGTACGCCGCGACGGCCGGGCGGGTGGCGCCGCGGCTGCCTGGCCACGGTCGGCACGCACGATATGCCCCCGGCTGCGGCCTTCCTCAGCGGAGAGCAGGTCACCATCCGGGCCGGGCTCGGCCTGCTCACCGAGCCCGAGGCGGACGAGCGGGCCGCGGCGCGGGCGGAGGCGGACCGGTGGCTCGCGATGCTCGCGCGCGAAGGGCTCCTTTCCGGCCGGGGCGGGCCCGCCGAGGTGACGCCGCAGGAGTTCACGGTCGCCCTGTATGGCCACCTGGCGCGGACGCCGGCCGTGCTGATCGGCGTCTCGCTGGCCGAAGCTGCTGGCGACCGCCGCCCGCAGAACATGCCGGGCACGGTGGACGAGTACCCGAACTGGCGGATCCCGCTGAGCGACGGCGACGGCGAGCCGGTCCTGCTCGAGGACCTGCCCGCGAACGCGGGGGTCGTCGCCGTGGCGCACGCCGTGTCCGGCGGCCTGCGCCGGGGGCAGGCGGGCGGTCCGAGGGATCGGGCGGGCGGTCCGAGGGATAGAGTCCACACGTGACTACTCCCGACCCACATCCCCAGCCGCCATCTCTGGACGCGCTTTCCTCCCGCGAGCTGCATGACCTCGCCGTGCGGCGGGCCCTGCATCACGCGGACGTGGAGTTTCTCTGGGAGCTGCTGCGGTCCATCCCGGCGGCCGAAGCCGCCGAGGGACACGATACGGAGGCCGGCCGCGACATCACGCATCTGTCCGCGCTGATCGACGACGCGATCGACTCCGGCAAAGGCGACGTGGCCGACGGGCTGCGCCCGTTCTATATCGACTACCTCACCAAGCACGGCGTCGGCCGCTGACTCTCCGGCCCTAAACAGGCGCGGTCCCGGAGGGCCCGGGCTCGCCGGGTCCTCCGGGCCGCGACGATCCAGGTGAGGCCCGGCAGCCGCGCCGGGCGGTGATGGCCCGCCTGCGCCCGGTCGGAATTACTCGCCGGAGTTGAGGACGGCCTCGATCTCCAGGTTGATCGTGACCTTGTCGCTGAGGACCACGCCGGTGGCGCCGGCGCCCGGGATCGGGCCGTTGTAACTGACGCCCCACTCGTTCCTGTTGATCTCGGCGGTGGCGGAGAAGCCCGCCCGCGTCCCGCCGTAGGGGTCGGGGCCGAAGCCGTTCACCTCGAGGCGGAACGTCACCGGCCGGGTGACGCCGCGGAGGGTGAGGTCGCCGTCGAGCAGGAAGTCCTCGCCGTCGGAGCGGATCCCGGTGGAGCTGAACGTCATCGTGGGGTGCTGCTCGACGTGGAAGAAGTCAGCGCTGCGGATGTGGTTGTCCCTAGTGTCATTTCCGGTGTTTACCGAGCTGAGGTCCACGGTGGCCTCGACGCTGGACCGCTGCGGGTCGGTCGCGGTGGTGATGGTCCCGTCGAACTTGTCGAAACGGCCGCGGACCTTGCTCACCATCATGTGCCTGACGACGAAGGACACCTCCGAGTGCACCGGATCGATGCTCCAGGTGCCAGCGACGTAACCGGGAATCTCCACGGCTGTCTCGGTCATTATTCCTCCAGGTGTGTTTCTGGTACTTTGTTGTACGCAACTTCGCTTGCGTATCTAACTTCCTTATAGTAACCGCTATGTACTTGAACCGTCAAGTACTTCGCGACATCCGGGCCAGCCGCGAAGTACCCTGGTGGGGTACGGAGGGAGGGACTTTCGTGGATTCCGGGCAAGTCGGCCCGGTTTGCGAGCCGCCGGGGCCGGGCAGCGAACCGTCAGGACCGACCAGCGAGCTGTCGCCTTGCCGTGCCCGCGAGGTTCTCCAGCGGGTCGGCGACAAGTGGTCGGTGTACGTGATCGGGCTTCTCGGCCAGGGCACCAAGCGCTTCAGCGAACTGCACCGCTCGATCGACGGCATCACCGCCAGGATGCTCACCGTCACGCTGCGCGGCCTGGAGCGGGACGGCATCGTGACCCGCACCATCCATCCGGTTATTCCGCCCCGGGTCGACTACACCCTCACCCCCATGGGCCAGACGTTGCTCGATACGATCGACCGCCTCGTGACCTGGACGGACAGCCACCTGCCCGAGATCCAGGAGGCCCGCGCCGCGTATGACGCCAAGAATCCGCCCCAATAGTCAGCAACAGGAGGACGACCTGACCGGAGCGGAAAGCGAGGCGGAAACCGGTGACAGGCTACGGCACGGTTCCTCGTTCGGCGCCGCCGCAGCCGCCTACGCAGAGCACCGCCCCGGTTACGCCGACGCCGCCGTCGGGTGGGCTCTGGAACCGGTCCGCACACGCCAGCCGCTCAGGGTCCTCGACCTGGGCGCGGGAACGGGCAAGCTGACCGCGACCCTCGTCCGCCTTGGTCTTGACGTCACCGCCGTGGAACCCGACCCAGCGATGCTCGCCGAACTACGGCGCCAGCTGCCGGCGGCGCGGGCGCTGCCGGGCAGCGCGGAACAGATCCCGATGCCCGACGGCGGGGCCGATGCCGTCCTGGTCGGTCAGGCCCTGCACTGGTTCGACCTGGACCAGGCGCTACCCGAGATCGCCCGGGTGCTGAAGCCGGGCGGTGTCCTCGCCGCGCTGTGGAACGTCGATGACGACCGGGTTGGCTGGGTTGCGGCGCTGGCTGAGATCAGCAAGCGCAAGTCCAGCGTCACGCTGCTGCGGTGGCGGGA
>JASHVM010000236.1:0-3195 GCA_030044595.1 Streptosporangiaceae bacterium | reverse complement strand
GCCACCTCGTCGGCTTCCAGCCGGACCGCCAGGTCGGTCCGGCGCTCGCCGGTCACGAACACCGGCCGCCCGCGCAGGCGGCGGTAGTCCACGTCCCACAGCCACGAGGTGTCTCGCCCGTCCGGCACCTGGGCGTTTACGGCCAGCAGGACCGACACCGGGGCGGGCGCCAAGATGTCGAGCGCCTCCAGCCAGCCGGCCGGGTTCTTGGCCAGGAGCAGCCGCAGCTCGCAGCCGCGCCGGCGGACCTGCAGGTACCGGCCTGCGACGGACTGCACCTGCTGCAGCGCAGCCAGCGCCTGCGTGACGCCGATGCCGAACACGTCCGCCACCGCGAGCGCGATCACGGCGTTCGACCTGTTGGCCCGGCCGGGCAGGATCAGGTCGAGCGGGCGGGACCGGCCGGTGGGGTCGATCACCTCATCGCCCACGAGGACCCAGCTGACCGGAGGCCGCCGGTTCGGGCACTCGCCGCAGTACCAGTCGTCGCCGTCGCGCCGCAGATGGGACCCGCAGTTCGGGCAGCACCAGGAGTCGTCGTGCCACCGCTGCCCGGCGGCGACCCAGGTGACCTGGCGCGCTTCCCCGGCGGACCAGGCCACCAACGGGTCGTCGGCGTTCGCGATGACCCAGCACTCCGCGGTAGCCAGCGCCGCCCGCCAGCGCCGAGCGAGCAGCCAGATCTCTGCCGCCCGGTCCATCTGATCGCGGCTCAGGTTGAGCAGCGTCACTATGCGGGCGCCCGTGGCCCGGAGCGTGGCCGGCATGTACTTCTCGTCGACCTCGAGGACGGCCATGGTGGCGTCCGGTGCCCTGGCGAGCGCGGCGACCAGGCCGGCCTCCATGTTCGAGCCGAACGCGTTGGAGGCGACCTGCTGGCCCAGCGTGCCGAGCGCGGCGGTGACCAGCCTGGTCGTGGTGGTCTTCCCATTGGTCCCGGTGACCAGGACGATCTGTCGCCCGCGGGCGAGCAGGGAGAGCAGATCGGGTTTCAGCCGCAGGCCGATGACCCCGCCGATGACCGATCCGTCGCCGCGGCCCGCCAGCCTGGAGGCGCGTCCGGCCGCGCCGCCGACCGTGGTGGCGAGGCGCGCGCGCAAGGGGAGGCCGGACCGCCGGGACGGCGGGCTGCTCGTGCTCACCGGCCTGATGCTATCCGGTCGTTCAGCGTTCAGGAGCGAGGCTTGCGCCAGTCAAGGCGCGGCGGCGGGCCGAGGTTGGGCGGCGGCCCGGCCCGGGATTCCTCCAGCGTCAGCGGGGTCGCCGCGGCGAGGCCGCCGATGCCCGGATTGGCGTCGGCCATGATCACCTTCCTGCCGTCGGGGCCGGCGTAGCTGATGATCATCGCGCTGGCCGGCAGCTGCTGGAGTTCGTGCTGCTCGACCAGGAATTCGCGGGAGCGCTGCAGCGCGGAGGCGAGCGATTCGCTGTCGCCGGCCGCCCGGGACGTCGTTATCCCCCACGCCGTGCTGGTGCTGATTCCGGTGCTGACCGATTCGCTCTCGCCGGTGCTGCGCGAATCGCTGGTCTGGGCGCTGCGCGAGAAGGTGGCTCCGGACGGCAGCAGGCTGCCCGCCCCGGTCCGGCCGTGCCCGGCGCTGCGGGTGGTGCCTTCGCTGGCCGACCAGGACGTGGCCAGCGAACTGGTCTCCCCGGCGGTGCTGGTGTAGGAGCCGCCGGTGGTGTCGGTGACCGAGACGCCGACCGTCTCGGTCAGCTGGGAGAGCACGAAACGGTGCTCGGTGCCGAGCTGCTCGCTCGCTGCCCGGGCGTCTTCGGCGTTGCCCAGCCGCATGAACGCTACCGCGGCGTTGCCGCGTCCGAGCCGCTGCTTGACGTGCGGCGCGATGGCGCGGTAGGCGAGCACGAGCCCGGTCGCGGTGCTCTCGCACGCGTCGCTCAGCCGGTCCAGGACGTCGCCGCGCAGCCGGTCGGCGCCGAGCACGAACAGGGTGTGCTGCCAGGGGCGTTCGGGCGGCGTGGCGCGCAGGGCGTGCGTCAGCGCGACGGCCAGGTAGGTAGCGAACACCTTGCCCTCGAGCACGCCCGCCTGCCGGCCCACCGCGACCACGCGCAGCGCGCTGCGCGGCAGCGGTGCGGGCGCGGTGCCGACCGGGGCCAGCTTGCGCAGCTGGGATTCGAGGACCCAGGCGCGCTCGATGACCACGCGGCTGGCGGCGCCCTCGCCGAACATCGCGGTGAGCCGGTCCGCCTGCGGCTGGCTGATCAGCCCGGCCGCCACGTCCTCGCGCGGGTTGCCGACCTGGGCCAGCGTCCGCAGCGCGGCGGCCACGCTGGCGATCGTCGCCGTCCCGCCCAGCGTGTCGATGACCCGCTCGAGTATGGCGTTGTCGAAGGAAAGGTCGCGCGTGGAACTCTGCTCCTCGGTGACGCTGACGGTCAGCGACAGCACGTCGGCCAGCCCCCGGGCGCCGAGGCCGGTGCCCAGGTCGAGCCTGGGCAGGTCCTCGGGCAGCACCCAGACCAGCGGTTCGGGGCCGGAGGCCCGCGCGCAGGCGATCAGGTCCAGGGCGACCGAACCCTCGGACAGGTCGAGGACCGTGACCTTCCCGCCGGCCGCCAGCCGGTGCGCGGCGGCCGTGGTAAGCATCGCCGACCAGCCCGGCAGCGTGCCGCCCGCCACGTCGACCCGGCTGATGCCGGCGGGCAGGAACACCGCGTACCACAGCTTCTGGCGCTCGTAGGCAGCGCGCCGCGCGTCCCACTCGCGGATCCGGCTGGCGTGTTCGGCCTGCCAGGCGAAGAGCCGGCTTTCCTGGGCCTGGCGTAGCTTTCCGACCCGGCCGCGCTCATCGGCGAGGCGCGACCGCAGGGCGCGCTCCCCCTGCCAGATGGCATTCCCGGTGACCGCCGCGACCAGCAAGCCGCCGATCGCGCCGAGCCAGGCCGCCACGATGTTGAGCAAACCGGTCACCCCGAGCACGATGGCCACGGCGGCGAACGCCCCGGCGGCGGCGAACGCGGCCTTCAGCGGCCGGTTGAGCAGGTTCTCCTCGCGCCGCTGGGCCGCGGCCCAGTCGGGGCTGAGCCGCTCGGCCTCCGGCGGGGTGGGCCTGCGCGGCGGCGGTCCGGGCTCCGGGTGGAGCGCCTTGTACTGCCAGCCCACCCGCAGCCGGTCGGCTCGGGCAGACGTCACGCGCGTTCCCGGGCTCGCCGCCCGGCCGCGGGTCTGCC
>JASHVM010000235.1:0-2509 GCA_030044595.1 Streptosporangiaceae bacterium | reverse complement strand
TGCCAATCCGCCCCGGCGCTGGCCATCTTGCTGCCCGGAAGCGCCTGCGGGATGCCGTACGCGCCGCTCGCGTTCTCCGCGTCGTACACCCAGCCGCTCTCCCGGTTCCACAGAGCCTGCAAGCAGCCGAAATAGGTGGCCGGGGGGAAGCCGAAGCTGGCCATCATGTTGTAGGCGATGGACTGCGCGGTGCCCGGGTCAGGCGCAGGAGCGGTCAGGTAGACGATTCCCCCGCCGCCTGATCCTGAGCTGGTCCCCCCGCTGGTGGCCGCGGCGAGCTGGGCGGGCGACGCCAGGTTGGGCTTGGCCACCACGGTCAGCGTGCGCGCCGCGGCGGTCATCGCGATCAGCTGCGCGCGTTCGTCTTCCAGCAAGGCCATGGTGTGGCTGCTCGGTACCGCCTCAATGGCTTCGGCGGCGCTAAAAGCGCCCGAGCCGGGAGCGAAGACCTCGGCGCCCACCGCGACGCCGATGACCGCTATCGCGGCGAAAACCGCGACCGGAAAGACAATGCCAACGCGCCGGATCAGGCCCCGCTTACGCCGATTGCTGCGAGCCCCGGTCCGGTGTCCCGACAAGGCAATCCTTTCTTCGGCCACGCCCGTCTGACACCGGCTGCCGAAGTTCCGGCAATCCGGCTACGGGCCCGCGGGCGACTAGGCGACGCCGACCCGCTGCACCTGATCTGGTACGCCGTCTGGCCCGCCCCGCACAGGTACTGCTGGCGCTCAACAATGCCAGAAAGACCGCCCGAACGCGCGGGACTTCGGCGAGAAAATTAGCCGCCTGTTTACCGGACCGCCGGTTACCGCAATCACGGGACAATAACACCGTTGGTAATCAGCGCGGATCAGGCGGCCGGCGGGCGGGCCGGACCTCGGGACCTTGGACCCTACAGCCGACGCTGGGTGCTGCCACAATCGGACCATGGAAACGCCTCTGTCGCCGCTTGAGTTCGCTCGCCGGACGCGCCGGCTGTACCCCGATCGCGAAGCGGTCGTCGACGGTGAGCTCCGCCTGTCCTACCAGCAGTTTTTTGATCGCTGCGACCACTGGTCGGCCGCGCTGCAGGGGCTGGGCGTGGCGCCGTCGGACCGCGTGGCCACGATCGCGCCCAACACGCACGCTCAGCTGGAGTCGTTCTACGCCGTGCCGCAAATCGGGGCCGTCCTGGTGCCGATCAACTACCGGCTGACCCCGGAGGACTTCGTCTACATCGTGAACCACTGCGGTGCCACGGTGGTCTGCGCGCACGGCGAGTACGTGAAGGCGGTGGACGGCGTCCGGGACCAGATGCCGAAGGTACGTCACTTCGTGGCCTTCGAGGACCCCGCCGAGGGCTGGGTGGACTACGAGGCGGCGATCGCCGCCGCGGGCGCTGGCTTCGAGCGGCCGGAGATCGGCGAGCGGGACCTGCTCTCGATCAACTACACCAGCGGCACCACGGCGGCGCCGAAGGGCGTGATGATCACGCACAGGAACGCCGCGCTGAACACGATCGGCACCCTCCTGCACCTGCCCATGGAGGTAGGCGAGCGGTACCTGTGGACGCTGCCGATGTTCCACGCCAACGGCTGGACCTACACCTGGACGGTGACGGCCGCCGCGGGCACCCACATCTGCCTGCGCAAGATCGACCCGGCGACCATCTTCGCCCTGATCAGGGACGAGAAGGTGACCCGGCTGTGCGCCGCGCCGACCGTGCTGATCTCGCTGGCCAACGCTCCCGCCTCGGTGCGCGGCGAGGTCCCGGCCGGCGTGCAGGTCATCACGGCCGGGGCTCCGCCCGCGGCGGCGACCATCGAGCGGTTGGAGGGCGAGTTCGGCTGGGAGGTCACCCAGGTTTACGGCCTGACCGAGACCGCTCCGTTCATCACGGTCTGCGTCCCGCTGCCGGAACACCGGGACCTGCCGTCCGCGGACCGCGCGGTCATCAAGGCCCGGCAGGGCGTCGAGCTGCTGACCTCCGGTGAGCTGCGGGTCGTGGACTCCGACGGCCAGGAGGTGCCCGCCGACGGGCAGACGGTCGGCGAGATCGTCGTCCGCGGGAACGTCGTCATGCAGGGCTACTACCTCGACCCGGAGGCGACCGAGCGGGCCATGGACGGCGGCTGGTTCCACACCGGGGACGCGGCGGTGGTCCATCTTGACGGCTACGTGGAAATCCGGGACCGGCTCAAGGACGTGATCATCAGCGGCGGCGAGAACATCTCCTCGGTCGAGGTCGAGGGGGCGCTGCTGCGCCACCCGGCGATCCAGGAGGTCGCGATCGTCGGACTGCCGGATGAGAAGTGGGGGGAAACGCCGCACGCGTTCGTGGTGCTGCACGAGGACGCCAGCGCCACCGAGGACGACGTCATCGCGTTCGCCCGGGACAACCTGGCCCACTTCAAGGCCCCGCGCGGCGTCACCTTCGTCGGCGAGCTGCCGAAGACCGCGACCGGCAAGATCCAGAAGTACGTCCTGCGGAAGGGGGCGCCCAACCTCGCCGCCCAGTAGGGCGCCGGGC
>JASHVM010000234.1:0-6726 GCA_030044595.1 Streptosporangiaceae bacterium | reverse complement strand
GCGGCCATCAAGTCGCCGACGGTCTCGCCCACGCTGGCCGGGGCGCGGCCGGAAGGCGACGGCCAGCGGAACCAGGACGCGTCCGCCGGGCGTAGCGCGACCAGGATGGTGCGCGGGCGCAGCTGCGGCACGCCGAAGTCCGCCGCCTGCAGCAGCCGCCACCCGGGCACGTACCCGAGCTCGGTCAACCGGTCCTCCACGTGCTGCCGGTACGCGCTGAACCTGCTGGTGCTCAGCCCTCTGACGTTCTCCAGCAGCAGGGCCCGGGGCTGGATGATCCCGCACAACTCCACCGTCCACGCGAACAGGTCGCGCTCGTCGGTCGCGCCGAGCTGCCGGCCGGCCACGGTGAACGGCGGGCACGGCACCCCGCCCGCCAGCAGGGCCACGCCCCGGTAGTCCCGCGGCCGCCACAGGGCCGGGTCGGCCACGTCCCCCTCGGCGACCTTCCAGCCGGGCCGGTTGGCCCGCAGCGTGGCGCACGCCGCCGCGTCGAGTTCGATGGCCAGGGCATGCTCGAAGCCGGCTCGCTCGAGCCCGAGGGCCTGCCCGCCCGCCCCGGCGCAGATCTCGACCACCTCAAGATCGGTCACCCCGGCCTCCTTCGCTCGCCAGCCCCGAACCCACGAACCCGAACGAACCCACGAACCCGAACGAACCCAAAGAACCCGCCGGCCCATTTTCCCGCAGCCGGGCGCCTAGGACCGCAAGACACCGACATCGCGTGTCGGAAGCTCCCCGGCGACGACGTCTCGCAGGACTGTAGCGCGGCTCGCCGACATTAGCGCCAGCCCGGGGCGGCTACGACCCCACGTGTCCGGCGTGGCGCGGAGAAGGGCCTCGCTTGCGGGGCGGAGCCTGGCTCCGCGCGAGTTCTTCGGGCAGCGGCAGCAGCGGGTTCCACGCGCTGTCGACCACGGATTCCGCGATCTCGGTGACCTTCTCGCCGCGGGACCTGGCCGCGTTCCTGAGCAGGTCGAACGCCTCACGCGGCCGGAGCCTGTGCCGTTCGGCCAGCACGCCGATGGCCTGCTCGACCCGGACCCTGGCGGTGAGCGCGTGCTCGAGCTGCGCCACGGTCACCGCGAGCCGCGCGGCCTCGTCATCGGTGCCGAGCGGTCCGGCGGGCGGCCTCGGGGCCGGCGTCCCGAGGTCGGCGGCCAGCAGGTCGGCCAGCACCATGGCGCTGGTCAGGTCGGCGGCCTGTTCCTCCCCGACCTGCCAGCCCCGATCGGACCGGCGGACGACCACCCCGTAGGCGGCCTCATCCGCTATACCGTGCTGCGTCGTCTCCCCGTCCATGTCGGTCATGTTGTCCTGCGGGCCAGCACCACTGTCCGTTCGGGGCATTAAAATCTTTAAACCGAACGATCGGTGGCACTACTTCCGGGCCAGGCTTTCCTTACCCTGCGGTGACAGCGGCCAACCGCGCCCGGACCTCTGCCGCCGACGGGTTGACCAAAGTGGTGCCGTCGGGGAACACGATGGTCGGCACGGTCTGGTTGCCCCCGTTGACCGACATCACGTACTCGGCGGCGGCCGCGTCGTGCTCGATGTCGATCTCGGTGACCTCGATCCCGGCCCTGTTGAGCTGCTTCTTTAGGTTCCGGCAGAAGCCGCACCATGAGGTGGTGTACATCGTCAGCTGGCCGGACACCCGCCGCCTCCTTACCCTTGGACAGATTCACCGATCGTGTAACACCGGCGAGGACCGCTGCCTTCCCCGCGGCCGGCGCGGCTGGCCGGCAAACAGGCCCCGCGGCGGCGCGGCTGGCCGACAATGGGGGCAGAGCGCGGTCGCGATAGGCAGGATGAGGCGAGGAGGATCGCGTGACCGATGCGGTGCCTGGCACGCCCGACGCGCTGCTGGCCGGGCTGGATCCGCAGCAGCGCGAGGTGGCCCTGGCCGTCCGGGGACCGGTATGCGTGCTGGCCGGCGCGGGAACCGGCAAGACCCGCGCGATTACGCACCGGATCGCGTACGCGGCTGCCGTCGGCGTCGTGGATCCAGCGCACGTGCTGGCGCTCACCTTCACCGTGCGGGCGGCGGGGGAGATGCGCGGCCGGCTCAGGCAGCTCGGCGCCGGGCCCGTGCGGGCATCCACGTTCCACGCGGCCGCGCTGCGTCAGCTCAACTACTTCTGGCCGCGCGTCGTCGGCGGCCGGCCTCCGCGGCTGATCGACGCCAAGGCCGGGCTGGTGCGCGAGGCGGCCAAACTGACCGGGACCCGGCTCGACCCGGGCGACGCCGCCGCCGAGATCGAGTGGGCCAAGACCCTGCAGGTTCGCCCGGACGGCTACGCGCGCGCCGCGGCCGCGGCGGGCCGGCTGCCCGCGGCCCCGGCAGAAGCCGTGGCCTCGGTGTACGCCGACTACGAGCGGCTGCGGCGGGAGCGGCATGTGATCGACTTCGAGTCGGTCCTCGAGCTGACCGCCGCGATCGTGCTCGGGCATCGCGCCGCGGCCGATCAGGTGCGCGATGCGTTCAGGTACTTCGTCGTCGACGAGTACCAGGACGTGAACCCACTGCAGAAACTGCTGCTCGACGCCTGGGTCGGCGACCGTAACGAGCTGTGCGTGGTGGGCGACCCGCATCAGGTGATCTACTCGTTTACCGGCGCGACCCCGGCCTTCCTGACCGGTTTCACCGCCGAGTTCCCCGACGCCACGGTGGTCCGGCTGGTGCGCGACTACCGGTCGACACCTCAGGTGGTGGCGGTGGCCAACCAGTTCGTGCGGGACGGCTCGGCGCTGGTCTCGCAGCGACCGCCCGGGCCCCGGCCGGTGCTCACCGAGTACTCCGACGACTCCGACGAGGCCGCCGGGCTGACGGCCGTGATCGGGAAGCTTGTCGCCGCCGGAGTTCCGGCTCACCAGATCGCCGTGCTGGTCCGGGTCAACGCTGACACGGAACGATTCGAGCTGGCCCTGGCGGCGGCCGGGGTGCCGTACGCGGTGCGCGGCGCCGAGCGGTTTTACGACCGGCCCGTGGTCCGGCAAGCGCTCGTGCTGCTCCGCGGCGCCGCCCGCGGCGAGGCGGTGAGCGCCGCAGCGGCCGGCACTGCGATCGGGACCGCGGTCGGCCCGGCGGGCGCCGACGCGCTGCCAGCCTCGGTCCGGCACGTACTGACCGGCCTGGGGTTTACCGCTGCCGCGCCCGCGGGCGGCGCGGCGGCGCGGGAACGCTGGGAGTCGCTCGCCGCGATCGCCCAGCTGGCGGACGACATGCACGCAACGCGGCCGGAAGCCGGCCTGGCCGACTTCTCGGCGGAACTCACCCTGCGGGCCGAACTGGGGCACGCGCCGGCCGTCGACGGCGTCACGCTGGCGTCGATGCACGCGGCCAAGGGGCTGGAGTGGGACGCGGTGCTGCTGCCCGGGCTGGTCGAGGGGCTGATGCCGATCGTGCACGCCAGGACGCCGGCCGCCGTCGAGGAGGAAAGACGGCTACTGTATGTGGCGGTGACCAGGGCGCGCGAACATCTGTACCTGTCCTGGTCCCGCGCTCCAGGGAGCCGCGGCTCACGGGTCAGCAGTACCGCCCGGCAGCGGTCGCGGTTCCTCGACGACCTGCGCCTGGGCCGGCCAGGGCGGTGAGGACGCTACGTAGGAGAAGAGGGATGAGGAGGCGGGTGGGCTATGGCCACGGCGCTCGAAAAGCTCCTCGACCTGCTCGACCTGGAGCAGGTCGAGGTCAACATCTTCCGCGGCCGCAGCCCGGATGAGCGCAGGCAGCGGGTCTTCGGCGGCCAGGTAGCCGGGCAGGCGCTGGTCGCGGCCGGCCGGACCGTGCCCGAGGACCGGCCCGTGCATTCTCTGCACGCCTACTTCATCAGGCCGGGCGATCCTTCTGTGCCGATCGTGTACACGGTCGACCGAGTGCGCGACGGGCGGTCCTTCACCACCCGCCGGGTGTCCGCGATCCAGCACGGCCGTACGATCTTCACCCTGTCCGCGTCGTTCCACCGGGCCGAACCCGGACCTGAGCACGCCGACCCCATGCCTGACGTGCCGCCGCCGGAAATGGTCGAGCGGACGCCGGACCGGCTGGCCCGGATCTTGGGCGAGACGTACCCGGCGTTGTACGACAATCCCTTCGATCTGCGCTCGGTCGGCCCGGTGCCGCTGGAGGCGGCACGTGATCCTTCGCTGCGGACCACCAGGAGCCTGGTCTGGCTGCGGGTGAACGGAGACCTGTCCGACGACCCGCTGCTGCACGCGTGCCTGATGACCTACGCCTCGGACATGACGCTGCTCGACACGGTGCTGCTCGGGCACGGCCTGTCCTGGCTGGACGGCCGCACGACGGGCGCCAGCCTGGATCATGCCATATGGTTCCACCGGCCGTTCCGGGCCGACCAGTGGCTGCTGTACGCGCAGGAGTCCCCGGTGGCATACGGCGGCCGGGGCCTGGCCCGCGGCGAGGTGTTCACCGCCGAAGGCAGGCTCGTGGTGTCGGTCGTGCAGGAGGGCCTGATCCGCACCGGCCCGCCAGCAGAGTGAATTCCCGGCCGGAAATCCCAGGTCAAAAAAGTGTTGCCCCGTGGCAGGGGAGCCCATAGGCTGCCAACATGTCCGTGGGCTAGTTGTCGATGCTCCTGGAGGGAGGTGCCCAACGTGACCAACATCAACTCTGGCGTCTTGTCGGCGGTGCAGTGGCCGTCGCGTCCGGGTGCCTTCGGCCTGCGCGCCAGCTTCCCGGGGACAGGTGTGTCGGGTGCCGGCGGCGGTACCGGGCCGTGCGTCCCCGCCGCGCGTCCGGCTCCGCGTGTCCGGGACAAGGTCACGCTGACGGTCTCGGCTATGCAGCTCGGCCAGACGAATATCCACAACTCCATGACCAGCGTCGTCGTCGTTGGCGAGGGCGCATCGGGTCCGCCTCCATATAGGGAATCGGCCTAGAAAGGCCGGCCAAGATCCCCTTGAGGCCGCGGACCCGCACACAGGGTCCGCGGCCTAGTTATTTGGGCTTAGGTCCCAGGAACGGGCGAGAAATCGCGTGATGAGTTACCAGGACCGGTAAGCGAGAGGGGATGGCACCGATGCAGTGGCGCGAAGCCACCGTCGGCGGGCTGGACGCGACGAAGTTCGAGGCGTCCAGACTCGACGCGCGACAGGAGCCAGACGTCAGGCAGATCCAGTTCGTGGTGGCCGGCCCGGCGACCGCGCTCCCAGTAGGGCTCGATCTTCCGTGCACCCAGGACCCGGAGCTGTTCTTCGCCGAGTCCCCGGCTGATCTGGAGCAGGCCAAGGCCATGTGCCGGGGATGCCGGGCCAGGATCGCCTGCTTGACCGGCGCGCTGGAGCGCAGGGAGCCCTGGGGTGTCTGGGGCGGCGAACTGCTGATGCGCGGCGCGATCGTGCCGCGCAAGCGTCCTCGCGGACGCCCGCGCAAGACCGAAGTGGCCGCTTAGCTCGGCCACCTAACCAGCCAGGCCGCGCGGTCAACCAGGGCCGCCGCGGGACACCGAACGCACACAATGCACACAACGGAGTGGTTAGCATGCGCACAGAACAGCTCGCGAGGGAGCGAACTCGCCGCACCATGGCAGAGGTGGAGCAACTGCGGTACTCACGCAGACTGCGCACGCTGCGCCGGGCCAGGCGGCTCGAGCAGAAGGCAGAACGCCGGATGGTCGAGGCGTGGCGCCGGGCGGCGGAACTTCGCGGCGCGGCCGAACCCGCGGATTACTGAACGCCTTAGCCGCGAGCCTAAGGCGGCGGGGACGGCAGATCTACGGCATCTGCCCGATGCGGCAGCCCCGGTCTTAGCGCGATTCTGGCTAGTGTCAGCGATTGCCTGTCTAGCTGAGGCCGGGGCGTTCGCCGCACAAACGGGGACTGCACAAACGGGGACTCATGACGGGACGGCGGTGAGTTTGGCGGGCCGGCGACGTCTGCACTGATATACGGGGCGCCGGCGGGCCTGCCATACTCACCACCGCCGGCCGACGATCGCCGAGGAGGCGATGATGGTCAACTTCTACTACGACATCTACCAGGCCGAACGCGGCAAGACCCCGGCCGAGCTCCGCGCGGCTGATGCCCAGCTGGGCCAGTTCGCCGCGGAGCTTGCTCAGGTCGCCTCGACGCTGACCGCTCCGATCCGCGCCGCGCGCCGGGCGCTGCGCAGGCGGCGGCCGACGGCCTACCCGGCCGCATCAGATGCCAGGTGCTGATCAGCGCGTCACCGGTGGATGGGTGAGCGGCAGCCGATAGCGGGGAACGAAATGGGAGTAGCACCGATGCAGTGGCGCGATGCCACCGCCGGCCCGACGGACACGACGGGGTTGGGGCTTGATCTTCCCTGCACGCAGGACCCGGAGCTGTTCTTCGCCGAGTCCCCGGCCGATGTGGAGCAGGCCAAGGCCATGTGCCGGGGATGCCGGGCCAGGATCGCCTGCCTGGCCGGGGCGCTGGAGCGCCGGGAGCCCTGGGGGGTGTGGGGCGGTGAGCTGCTGCTGCGCGGCGCGATCGTGCCGCGCAAGCGACCTCGCGGCCGCCCGCGCAAGATCGAAATGGCCGCTTAGCGGCTCACCGGAGACCGGCGCGCCCGCGTGGCCCGGTCAGGCCGTGCCCGGTATCGGCCTGATGCCGGGCCGCGCCCGGATACCTGGCCTGGCTGAGCGTGACCCTGCCTGCCCGGCCGACCGGTGCGCCCGCAGGTCGGCGCGGGTCTGGTCGGTGCCGTCTTGGGGAGGAGCCCACTGGTGCCCGGTCCTGCTT
>JASHVM010000233.1:0-5109 GCA_030044595.1 Streptosporangiaceae bacterium | reverse complement strand
GGGCACGTGGCACGTATGCGTGCAGCCAGCCGCTGCCCCTGGATTCTAGGAGCGAGCGTGCGGCTGTCAGCAGGCGTACGGCCCGCTGCAGGTTGTCCTGCTGCCGGGCGACCGCCGCCAGCTCCTCAAGGTAGTACGCGGCGCTTGTGTCGTCCCGGGCCTCGGCCGCCAGCGACAACCCTTCCTTCAGAAGTCCTGCCGCGCCGCCCAGATCGCCGCGTGCCTGGCTGCTGAGCGCCAGGTCGTAGAGCGAGACCAAGATGGTGATCCGGTCTTGCGCACGGCGGGCTGCGCTCAAGCCCTCCCCGAAGAGCCGCGTTGCCTGGTCGTGTTTCCTCTGGCTGAGCCGGATCTGACCGAGGTAGTTGGACGCCAAGGCGGTGGTCAGCAGGTGCTGAAGGCGCTCGTAAATGGAGAGTTCGTCCTGGCCCACCTCCTTGAGCGCTGCCCGGCTCTGATCGAGCAACTCGCTGGCTGCGACGAAATCGTGACGCAGTGCTGAAAGGTGGCCCAGGACGCTCAAGACGGTCGCTTTCAGCGCCACGCCCCGCTTTTCCCTCACCTGCGGGTACAACGGCAAGCTCTGCTCGAAAAGGGCCTGTGCCCTGGCCTGGTCCCCGTTCGCCATGAAGATGAAGCCGGTTCCGGTGAGCGCCACGGCACGCTGGTACGGCGGAAGGCGCCCGCTCCCGGCCGCGATTTTCTCTCCCAGGCCGGCCAGCTCCGCGGGGTGGCCGTGGAGCCACCAGAACCGCCACGTGACCCAGAACAAATCCACCGCCGGCTTGAGCTGATCCTGGTCCACGAGCCAGGACATCGCGGCCCACAGATTGTCGTGCTCGGTCTCTAGCCGGTCCAGCCACCCCAGCTGCCCGCGGCCCTGCAGCTCGGCCGCTGTCGGCTCGGCCAGCGCGAGAAAGTAAGCGGCGTGCCGGTCGTGTGCCTGCCGCCAGCCGGCGCCCTCGCGCAGACGTTCCAGGGCGTACTCCCGGATGGTCTCAAGGAGCCTAAAGCGCGGCTCAGCGCTGCGAGTCTCCGCCTGTACCAGGCTGTTGTCCACCAGCGAGCCCAGCGTGTCCATCACCTGCCCGCCACGGTCCAGATCCGCCCGGGGGACGGCGTCGGCCTCGCCGCCGACCGCCTCCACGGCGGACAGGCTGAACGTGCCCGCGAACACCCCGAGCCGGGCGAACAGCGCCTGCTCGCCAGCAGACAGCAGGCCGAAACTCCAATCCAGGGTGCTCCTGAGCGTCCGCTGCCGCTCCGGCAGGTCGCGCGCTCCGCCGGTCAGCAAACTGAACCTGTGGCCCAGCCGCGAAAGCAGCATCTGCGGGGGCAGCAGCTTCACCCTGGCGGCGGCCAGTTCGATAGCCAGCGGCAGCCCGTCCAGCCGGCGGCAGATCTCGGCCACAGCTTCGGCGTTCTCGCTGGTCAGCTCGAATCCTGGGGCCGCGGCGCGTGCCCGCTCCACGAACAGGCCGACCGAGGCGCACTGCAGCAAGCCTGCAGTGTCCCCTCCGGCCCTTGCCTGCGGAACCGGCAGCGCCGGCACAGCAAACTCATGCTCGCCGCGGATCTTGAGCACTGTCCGGCTGGTCACCGGCGCCACCACCGCAGGCGCGGCGCGCAAGAGATCTGCCACCAGCGGAGCCGCCTCGGTCACCTGCTCGAAGTTATCGAGCACCAGCAACAGCTGGCGGCCGCGCAGATACGACTTCACATCGCCGATCAGCCTGGCGCCCGACGTGCTCAGCCCCAGCCCAGCGGCGATCACGGCCGCGACCAGCTCGGCGGCACGGACCGAAGCGAGATCAACGAAGCGCGCACCGTCAGCGAAGCTCGCACGGAGCCGGTCCGCGACCTCGACCGCGAGCCGGCTCTTCCCGACCCCTCCCGGGCCGGTCAAGGTCACCAGGCGCACGCCCTCCCGGCCCACCAGGGCTTCCACCGCCGCGGCATCCTGCTCCCGGCCCACTAGCGGCGTCGCCGGTGCCGGCAACGTCCCAGCCAGCGGCACTCGGGCGGCGGCATGCTCCTGCGGTTCCGTCAGCTCGAACCGCTCCGACAGCAGCACCGCCAGGTCGTTCTCGACCAGCGGCTGCAGCTCGCCAGCGTCCGAAAAATGCTGATAGGAGATCCCGCCCTCGTCCCGGATCCGGGCCAGCATCTGCGCCAGCCGCGGCTCCCGCCCCGGTGCCGGTGACTTCACGTAGATCAGCCGGGGCAGCCCCACCGATAGCAGGTACTCATCCTCCAGTCCCGACACGTCCTCCCCGGGCTCCACCCAGCCGTAGCTCTGCCAGTAGATACCCACGAACACCTGGCTTTGCGCCAGGTAAGCGCGCTAGACCTGCCGCGCCGGGTGCGACCGGGCACCCAGCTCAAACATCACCGGCACCAGCCGCAGCCGGGTCACCGCGTCTCGCACGGCCTGGCGCTCAGCGGCCAGATCCTCCAGCGTGGAACTCACGAAGACCCGCACCCGCTGGTCGGGCGTGCGGATCACATCGGTCTCGGCCATTACCCCACAGCGTAGGCCGCGGCAGCCCGGCCACAAAGATCGTGGGCAGCAAGCGGTGATCCCAGAAGCCCGACCGCGGCCCCGGCCCGCGGACCGCAGATGACGGACCGGCGACAGGCCCCCGACGGCCATTATGTCCGCATGGTCGCGCTCGATACCGACCGGTGCTGAGCGCGCCGGGCGGCGAGTCGGCCCGCGTTCTCCCAGATCTTCCCCAGTACTTATCAGCGCAACGGCATTCGCATGGTCCGGCCGGCCGGCAGTTGGCCGGGTGCTCCTCTGACCCGTGTGACGAGCGACTGACCGAGCACCACGCGATCGTGTCCCTTAACTGTCATCCGGGGCTCGCAGCTGAGAGCGAGATCGCCCGAGAGACGGCGCGTACGCTGAGGTCTGCCCATTCCCCGGACGGAGGAATTAGATGACGGAGATCCCGGCCACGCGTACGGAAACCAACCGGGAGATCATCCGCCAGGCCTTCGATGCCTGGCGCCAGGGGACCGGCACCATCACCGGCGTGTTCGCCCCCGGCATGGTCTGGCGCATCGAGGGCCACTCGGCTGCATCGAAGGAATACCGCAGCAAGCAGCAGTTCATCGACGAGGTCCTGGCCCCGTTCGGCGCGCGGTTCACAGTGTCAGAGCCATTCCGCCCGGTCACGATCCGCGCGGTTTACGCCGACGACGACACCGTCATCGTCATCTGGGACGGCCGCGGGATCGCCAGCGACGGCCAGCCTTACGAGAATAGCTACGCCTGGATCATGAAGCTCGCTGACGGCAAGGTCATTGACGGCACCGCGTTCTACGACAGCATCTCCTTCAACGACCTCTGGGCTCGCGTCCAGCCCCCGTAGCCCGGACCATGCAAGTGCCGCCGGGTCGTGCGACAGACCCGACGCGTCGCCGCCAGCGTGAGCGCACTGGCGCGGGGAGTTATCCGTGCGCGCTTTCGCTGGCTTGAGGCGGCTCGGGTGCGCAGCGCGGGGTGTGTAGCCTGTGCGGGTGGGCGGGGAGTACACCATCGCGGGCGGGCTGGCGGATGCCCGGCGTCTGGCCCGGCAGGCCCGCGTGATGGAGGCGGCCACGGCGGCGTTCTTGACCCGCGCCGGGCTGGCAGCTGGGGCGGCTGCGCTTGACGTCGGCTGCGGTGATGGGCAGGTGACGATCGCGATGGCACGGCTGGCGGGGCCGCGCGGGCTGGCCGTGGGCATGGACGTCGACGCGGGGGCGCTGGCGATCGCCTGGCAGGCCGCAGCCCGGGCCGGGGTACGCGCAAGGTTCGTCCGGGCTGATGCGGCGCGGCTGGGTGCGGCTGGGGCGTTCGACCTGGTCTACGCGCGGCTGGTGCTGAGCCATCTGATCGACCCGTGCGCGGCGCTGCGGGCCATGTGCGCGGCGGCGCGCCCGGGCGGCGCAGTAGCCGTGGAGGACCTGAACTTCGGCACCTTGCGCAGCGAACCGGCAGCGCCGGCGCTGGATGCCCTCCAGGCGGTCTACGGCCAGACCGTGCGTGTTCATGGTGGCGATCCGGCGATCGGCCCGCGGCTGCGTGCGTTGTTGTCAGCCAGCGGGCTGCAGGACGTGCGTGAGGACACGGCGGACAATCTGATGACTACGGTGGGGGAGAAGCTGTTCCTGGCGGAACTGGTCCGTAACATGCGCGCCGCCATCCTGGCGGCGGGGGCCGCCTCCGCCGCCGAGATCGAGGCCCTCCAGGCGCAGGTGGAAGCGGCAGCACGCGATCCCCGGACCGTCTTCTACCAGGCGCGCATCTACCAGGTCTGGGGACGGCGGCCACTATAGGCCCGTGCGCGCCGGCTGGCGCAATGTAAGCGGCAGACGGCAGCCGGCGCGGTGATTCGAGGATGCGCACGGCGGATCCCGGGCGGCACGGCGGGCTGGCGGACGTGCTCAATGATCACCTGGCGGCGGAGTTCGCCACCAGGACCTGGATGCCACCATGGCGACCCTGACCGAGGACCCTTGCCTACACCCAGTCAGCGCTTAGCCCGACACGGAACAGAGTGCCAGGGACGGCCGGTGGCTCACCGCCCTCAAGGGGGCACCCGGACCGCAGGTGATCGCGGCGGATACGCTTATCCTGTAGGTATAGGGTCGGCACCGGCGACACGATGATGGGGGCAGGCATGGCGAAGTACCTGGCGATCGTCACGTACACTGCCGAGGGTCTCAAGGGCCTGATGGATAAGGGCGGCACCGCCCGCGTCGAGGCCGCCCGCAAGTTGCTGGCCAGTGCCGGCGGGTCGCTGGACAGTTACTATTTCGCGCTGGGCGCCGATGACGCGTATATCGTGTGCGACCTGCCGGACAACGTGGCAGCGGCGGCGACGGAGATGTCGGCGGCAGCCACGGGCATGGTGGTCAACCTGATGGTGGCGCTGCTGACAGCCGACGAGATCGACCGCGCGGCGGCGGCCAGGCTGTCCTACGACGCTCCCGGCTCCTGAGCCGCCAGGCCCTGCCTGGCTGCTGGTCGCACCCGGATGCGTTCTTCGGTCCGGGATCGTCATCAGCCCTGAGAATTCACGGCGATCACGGCACGAGCGAAGGCAGGAAACGGTGGGA